>JAKBDW010000451.1:0-4686 GCA_021834245.1 Pseudomonadota bacterium | reverse complement strand
CATGAAATAGCCAAGTTCGCTGCCAATGGCACCGCCTCCAACACACAGTACGGAGGCCGGGAGGGTTTTCAGATCCAGCATGAAATGGCTGGAGTAAATGATGTTGCGCCCGTCTGCAGGACAGGCCGGATGCTCACGCGCTGCCGCGCCACTGGCGATGATGATGCGTTCAGCGCGCAACAGGAGTGGTTGCGATTCGCCGGAGACGAGTACCTCAACTTCTCGCTGGCTGTGCAGCCTCGCGTGTCCCTCATAAACGCGTACCCCGAAGCGCTTTAGCCACACCGGAAAATTGTCGCGGATGCCACGAACCACCTCATCTTTGTGCAGAAGTGCGCCGCCGAAGTCGCCCTCGATCTGACCGCGCAATCCGCGACCGCGCAGCAGCTCGATGTCCTCGAGTAGGCTTGCGATGTGCAGCAGCGTCTTCTTCGGTATGCAGCCCTGATTGAGGCAGGTCCCGCCGGGCGATCCGTGCTCGATCAGCGCGACACGCGCACCGAGCTGCGCCGCACCGAGGGCCGCCTTGTAACCGCCCGGGCCACTGCCGATGACGATGAGATCGTAGTCGTTGCGCGCAGCGGTCATTGCTACTCCTGCATCTCCTGACCGGCGTCCGGCGAGCGGTGACTTTCGTCGTTCGGATTGGTGAAAATAAACCGGAAATCACCCGGATTGATCTCGACGAAATCAAGCGTCGATCCGACCAGCAGACTCGCGCACTGTGGGGATATCAGGATGTCCAATCCTTCCGAGGTGATGATGTGATCGTCCTCTTTGCGTTCATCGAAACCCATGCCGTATTCGATGCTGCCATCCTCGTTCCTCTTGCTGGCAACGCGCAACGACATGCCCGCGGCATCGCTTTGCTCTGCGGCCTTGCGAATTTGCTCCGCGGCCTGTGCGGTGACTGTGATCATCAGATATTTCCTGTTTTAGCGTGCGAAGAATTTGCGATTTGCAGAGACTGACTGCCACCGCATCAGATTGCGGCTCGCAGTTTGCCGCCGCCGTGCTGGCGCTTGTCACGAATGAAGCCGACAAAGCGGGCCGTCCAGTGATTCGATTCGAGATCGCGCATATGCGCGTAACAAGCCAATACATTTTTGTGGACGATGCCGTCGTGACGGCCATCGATCCCGGCGCCACGCAACACTTCATAAGCGAAGCGGGTGTCGGGAGGCAGATTCTCGAGACTGGAATAGTGGAATTCGTGCGCGCGGATCTCGCCGGATGCAGCGTCTTTCGCGCGCGCTGGCCAGAGTCCCAGACCGGTATCGCGCAAGCGAATGTATCCACGCCCCTGCGGCCGCTCATGCATAACAGTATCGCCGGGTATGGCACCAACCATCTCGCAGCGTCTTTCGTGCCAGCTTAAGCTGCGTGAGAGATACATGAGCCCGCCGCATTCTGCGTATACCGGCATGCCGCTGTCGATCGCGCGCCGCAGGTCTTGGCGCATGGCGACGTTGGCCTCCAGGGCCTGCATGTGAACCTCAGGGAAGCCGCCCCCGATGAATATGCCGTCAACATCGGGCAAGCGGGAGTCGTGCAGTGTGTCGAAAGCAACGAGCTCGGCGCCGGCAGCGCGAAGCGCGTCGAGATCGCCGGGGTAATAGAATCCGAAGGCCGCATCGCGTGCGTAGCCGATGCGCAGGTCCGGCTGCAGCGCGGTTGCAGCGGCGGGTTGTCCCGGAGCCGCTTCAATTGGGCTTGCCGTGGCGGCGACGGCCGCCACGCGGTCGAGATCAACTTGGGCTGCAACCTGGCGGGCTATGGCATCGATTTTTGCTTGGGCACCACTTGCCTCGTTGCTTGGCACGAGTCCCAAATGCCGCTCGACCATGCTCATGGATGCGTCGTGGTGCACAGCTCCGAGGACGGGTATGTCGGTGTAGTGTTCGATGACTGCGCGCAGTTTGCTCTCATGGCGAGCGCCACCGAGCTGGTTGAGGATCACACCGGCAATGTTGAGTTCGCGGTCGAAGGCCTGATAACCGAGAAGCAGCGGAGCGATACCTCGCGTCATTCCGCGAGCATCGATCACCAGTATTACGGGCAGTCCGAGTAGTTTGGCCAGGGCTGCATTGCTGTTGCTGCCATCCAGATCGAGACCATCGTACAGACCCTTGTTGCCTTCGACGATGGAGATGTCTGCACCGCGCGCATAGCGCGCGAAGCTCGAACGGATTTCGTCCGGCTGCATCAGATAAAAATCGAGATTATTGCAGGGGCGACCGCTGGCCTGGGTGAGCCACATAGGGTCGATGTAATCCGGTCCCTTCTTGAATGGCTGCACCGTCAGGGAATGGCCACGTAAGGCGGCGCACAAGCCGATCGTGATCGTCGTCTTGCCGGACGACTTGTGCGCGGCAGAAACCAGCAGGCGGTTCATAAGAAAAAGCCTGTGGAGGGCTGGTCCGGCGACACACACAGTGCGGAGCGGACGCCGGGGAGCGCGAAGTGACGTTCCAGTCTAGCCGGTCTCATGTCACACCTCCGACGAAAGCGGACCGGATTGCAGGACACGCGGTCAGGCGTGCGCGGCCCCCGCCGACTTTGCCGCTGCAGCGGCGTGCGGATCCACGTCGGCATCGGCGAGACTTTCCGGCAGGAAAGGCAGAACCTTGATGGCGAAAGTTGTCATGCCGAGTGCCAGTGCGACGCCACCGATGCCGAGTACGACTTCCGGCAGACTGGGGCGGTAAAGGCCCACCGCACCGTCATAAAAACTGCTGCTCACTTCCTTGCCAGGGAACAGGGTCAGCGGGAAGGCCTGTCCACCGACGATAATGACATAGATTTGGGACAGCGCGCCGACGAGCACCAGTGCGGCCGCGAGCGCGATGAAGCCGCGCGATTTGCCAAGACGTGGGTTGAAAAGGATCGCCAGCGGCAGCACACCGCCGATCAAAACCTGTCCAATCCAGAATGTAGCTGTGTAGACACCGCCGTCGAGAAGTATGAAGCGCTCGAAATCATGGTGCGCAGTCATATAGAGATTGGTCAGATGATAGACCAGCACGAAGTAGAGCACGCTGGCGACGAACACACCTTGCAGGTTTTTGAGCCTGCGCATGATCTCGTCGCCAATTGGACGGCCGGTGAGGCGGAACGCCGTCATGGTGTAAAGTATGAAAATGGCCAAGCCGAAGGAAAACGACATGATGATGAACATCGGCGCGAGCAATGCCGAATCATACGCTTGGCGCGCGATCAGGAAGCCGAAAATCGAGCCAGTACCGGTCGTCAGCGTCAGGCGCCAGACAAAGGCAAACAGTCCGACTGGCTTGGTATAGGTGTTCATTTTGCGTTCCATCATCATCCACAGATAGACCGCGACGACGGCAAGAAAGCCGGTGTAGAGAAAGATATTCCAGGCAAAGATCGACTTGAAATTGTAAGTGGTCATCGCGACGATCAGACGGTCAGGATGGCCCAGATCCAGCACCAGCACGGATAGTCCGCCCACCAGCAAAGTAATTGCAAGCAGGCCGGAAAGCCGGGTCAGCGGCTTATACATCGCGCGCCCGAAGACGGAGGCTATCGATGCCACGTTGAGCACGCCGGAGGCGGATACGATCAGGAACACGGCAAATACGTGCGGCGTGCCCCAGACGATCTGGTTGTTCATGCCGGTGATATGGTGTCCTCTGGTTTCCATGAAGTAGGCGGCAACCAGACCGGCCAGTATCAGAATGCCGAACAGGCCGAGCAGGGCATAGTAGCCCAGGCTGCGTCCTTCAATCTCGCGGAAGTGTATTTTCATTTCTTGCCTGATTCGCTGTCTGAGGTTCCCGTACGACCGTTACAAGCCCTGGTAACGCACACCGGTGTCGAGATCCAGATCGGCACGGATCTCCTTGGATTCCTGTGTTGCCAGGCGCTTGGCTATGTCGCTATTGGGATCATTAAGATCGCCAAAGGCCATGGCTTTGCCGGCATCCGCATTGCATGCTTCGACGCAAGCAGGGATGCGGCCGGCGTCGATGCGTTGCACACACATGGTGCAGCCCTCGACTGTGCCTTTACCCCGAGGGACCTCGGGATTCTGCCCGGTGAGGACCTCGTGCACAAAGGAACGTGCCTTGTACGGGCAGGCCATCATGCAATAGCGACAGCCTATGCAGATGTGCTTATCGACTAGGACGATGCCGTCCGCGCGCCGAAACGAAGCCCCGGTAGGGCAGACATCAGCGCACGGCGGTTCCTCGCAGTGCTGGCACATTACCGGCAGCGTCTGCACAAAGCCGGTTTGCTCGTCGCGCAGCGTGACTTTGCGTATCCACTGTTCCTCTATGTCGCGCGGCACGTTCTGATTGGTCAGGCCGTTTTCCTCATTACAGGCAGTGACACAGGCGGTACAGCCTTCGGCGCACTTGGTAGTGTCGACGAGCATTCCCCAACGCTGCTTGCTTGTGACCGCCTCGTCAGGCGAGCGTGCCTGCGCCAGTTCGATGAGGCGCATTCCGGGTGCGAGCGCGGCGGTAGCCGCGGCAATGCCACCGGCGGCCAGAAACTGTCTACGATTCATGCTCATTGTGAACCATCCGTGCTGTCGGGTTGTTGCTGCACAGGTGCCGTCGAGTTCACCATTTCCACAAGACGCGAGCCGTTGGCAGCCGTGGTACCCGTCACTGGCGCCCCGGCGGGGCTTTCCGGTGAAGGGGAATGACAGCTGAAGCA
>JAKBDW010000563.1:0-4688 GCA_021834245.1 Pseudomonadota bacterium | reverse complement strand
GAGCTCCTGGTTCCCGCCCGACCCCAAGGGTGGGTTGAGGAAATACCAAGAAGTGGGCGGCAAGCGGGTGCGGCCCACGACTTTCCCCTCCGCCGAATAGAACGTGGCACCGGTGTAGGCAAGCATTTCTTCCCCGCAATTCACGACGACTTCCGCGTCCACTCTGGTGTAAGCCTGTTTTCCGCCCGGCGCACGCTGCGGGCCCGCAAATTCCTTCCTTTCGCGGAAAACGCCAAGGCCTTGCACTGAGTGGATGGATGCCATGTCAACGTACAGCCTGAAAGACGGATCCGCTTCCACCACAATCTCGCTCCAACTTCCGGCCAGGGTTGTCTGGGACAACATGGACAACGCGAGCGTGAGCGCCAGTGAACGTGCTTTTTTCTTCATTGCATTCCCGCAAAGCAGCATCGATGCCGGGGCTAGCCAAGCCGCACCAGATGCAGGATGCAGGGGATTTTGACCCTTGAGTCTTCACTGAAAATCATCAGGCAAAATCCCCCTATCCACTTTGAGCGACCGCTGCCGGCAGGAATAGCAGCAGTGGATTATCCGGCGCAGCCTCGAAACCGAAACGGCGATAGTATCCGGCTGCCTGTTCATCGATGGCGTCGACGAACAAGCCAATCCCGCCCGCCTCGGCATAGATGCGCCGCGCTCGCGTAAGAGCATCGACCAGCAATAGTTCCCCCAGCCCCTTGCCCTGGCATTGCCGGTCGACCGCCAGTCGCCCCAGCCGCACACCGGGAATGCGACGCGGCAGTTTCTTGCGCCAGGCATCCGGCAGATGCCGGTTTTCGAGTTCAGCCAGCGTCAGCGCGTAGTAGCCGCAGATGCGAGCCGGTTCGCCTTCACGGATGGCGACGAAGGTTTTCGACAGCCCCTTGTCCTGATGCTGGCGCGCGACCTGCCGCAACCAGTCGTTCAGTTCCTGGCGGCCACAGTCGAATCCCTGCCGGTCATGGCTCCCAGTTAAAGGCAGTACCTGCATCGTCTCGCTTGGCTTTCTGATAACGCTTCAGGGCAGCCTTCAACTTGGCGTTCGGCTTAGGCGGGTTCTCCATCAAGTCGAGCAGCCAGTTCCAGTCGCGCGGGCTGAGGCGGATGACCTCCTCGCGCTCAATGACTTCCTGGGCTTCTTTCAGCGCGGCCTGCACCAGAAACTGATTGACCGTGGCCCCTGTCAGTTCGGCGGCGCGGCACAGCGTCTCATAGACCTCATGCGGAACCCGAGCACCAATACGATCTTGTTTGGCAACAGCGGCACCCATTTTTTACCTCCAACAAGCACTTGAACTTTCAGTGTATCACTGTCGCCATTTTGACGCCACAATGACAAATCGACGAAGAAATAGCTTGGCCTCCTGATTGAACAGCGCGTTCATGCTGGTGTCGTCAATCACATCACGGAGCCGAAGATGAACGCCAAGACAATAGCCCTCGATGCCTACCTCGTCGTCAGCAGCGGATCGGACATTGCCCGGCGTGAGGGATTGCGTCAGACGACCGTGAATGATCTGCTGCGGCTGACGCTACTCTCACCGACGCTGGTGAAGAGCATCCTCGATGGCCGCCAGCCGAAGACCTTGAGCTTGCTCTGGTTGAAGAACAATTTGCCGCCGTCGGATTGGGATGAACAGCATCGGCTGTTCGATGGACTCGATGCGTAAAACGGGTTTGCAAGGTTTCTGGCCAGGGTAGTTGACGCCCAACCATCAGCCTAAAACCCGCATGAAATCGAGGGGGTGAGCCTCGTCCAGCCACGGGTCAAATGGAGAAAAGAGAGGTGTCCGAGTCACATTGGGCTGGTAAATGTGTCGTCGGGTTGATGGCGAAACACCAGACTTCCTTGAGAGCCCCGCCAGTACCGGCGCGATCGGGCAAGAAAAAACCCCAACCAAGAACGGTTGGGGTTTTGTTATTGGTGGAGGCGGGGGCCATCACAATATCGGCTGTAAGCC
Source organism: Pseudomonadota bacterium (assembly GCA_021834245.1). GTDB lineage: Bacteria > Pseudomonadota > Gammaproteobacteria > Acidiferrobacterales > UBA6901 > JAJXUF01. The sequence continues at coordinate 2,727 of JAKBDW010000563.1, read as the reverse complement.
GCATGGATACAGGCTTCATGATTTTCCATCCGGCGACATACCAACAGAAATACCATCACTGACACGGCGCTTGCCCACTTATCCACAGGCCCAAATTGTTCGTCGGCTAATGGTCACTGACTGAACCATCGGCGTCGCTAGCATTGGGCCGGATGCGTCAAAAGTGTAAACCCTTCCACCTCTCGTCCCCCCCAAAAAATCGGGGCCGGGCAGGACACGGCGGCGATCGGAAGGTATCGAAGACCCAGGGACACCGGCCCAGGCCAGCCCGGCATGGCAATTATCGTGCGCACGCGAGGGGTGTATCCGCTACGCCGTCCGCTGCCTAAATTTTAAGCAGTGACGGGCTTGCCGTGGGGCGTTTTCCCGGCGTAGGTGATGCTTGGGTATTGCTCGGCGGCTTTGGTGGCCCTGGCGGCAATCCTGGCGCGTCCCGTTCGGGCGTGGGCCAGCCGGAACGGCGCAGCAGGGCGCGGATGCGGGCGTCGGTGGGGTTCATGTTTCCTGAGGCTTGTCTGTTGCGTCGCCGGTGTCGCGACTGTCGCAGTAGTGGCCTGGGCGAGTAAAGTCTATAAGGCCCACGGCGGGGCGTCCCGCCCCTCGCCTGCCAATCGAGCGCTGCTTCGCATCCGGGCGCGCGAGCTTGCGTTCATCGACGGTTAGCGCAGCATGCACCGCCAGCCCAGGGCTGCCGTTCGCCGGCGTACGCAGGGTTACCGTAAGGGTCACGGTTTCCACGGCTTGCGACTTCAACCGCTCCAGGGCGTCAATCATGGCCGCCCCTCGCCAGGTTCAGGTAATAGGCCAGGGCATCACCATCCCCCCGGCATTGTTCCAGCACGGCGCACACCATCCGTTCGTCCGTCTCGCCGATGAGAGCCAGCCAGGCGCGCAGGTGGGCCTCGTCCTGGCGGGATAATTCGCCGGTAGGTTCGGCAGGCGGCAGGGGTTCCAGGTCGGCCACGTCAGACACGGCGGCCATTACCTGCGCCCGGGTCATGGGCGGGTCAAAGTAGGACGTGAGCACGGTTCCGTCCCGTAGCAGGATGCGCCAGGCTTCTGCTTCGGCCTGCTCGCGTTCTAGGCCGGCGTCGTACTCCAGGATAGCGGCGCGTTCCTCGAAGGCTTCCGTTACCTTCTCGGTGTCGAACTTCGCCCTGGGTTTGAACGACGGACAGGTGGCGGCATGTCCCTCGGGCGCGCCGATCAGTTCGAAGCGCTCGACCAGGCCCGCTTCCACCGGCTGGGCGCAGTTGCGGTAGCGGGTGTAGTTCCGGCAGCCGGCGCAGGTGCGAGACGCGTTGGCCGGGGGTGCAGTTTTCTCGTCCCCGGGGTTTGCGACGGCGACAGTTGCGACACTTGCGACAGTTCGCCCCCTTTCCCCCGCTTGTGTCGCAAAAGTCGCAGGTGTCGCAGTCGCAAACTCTCCGGAAACGCTTTTCCCACGAATCAGGTCGGCCAAGCTCATGGTGTCACCACCAGCGCCGGATTTACCTTGATGGTTTTCCGCCGCCCCTCTTGTGCTACCTTCACGCGGTCAAGCTCTTCCAGTTCCCGCAATGCCGTTGTCAGCTTTTCCTTGTCGCGGATCGGCCCAAGCCGTTGCGCCTCTCGGGTCGGGACAAGGTGCGTCCGCTCCCGCTGGCAATACTCAATCAGCCAGCTATCCAGCCGCGCCGCATCCGCCAGTTCCGCCGGTAGCGAAAGCTCCCCGAAAAATCGCCGGGCTTCGTGCAGGTGCCATGCCGCGATACGGCTTGCCCGCTCGAAACTATCCAGCCCGATAGCGCCGCCCATGCCATGCTCGAATTGCTGAAACAGCGCCGCCAGCCGCGCCGCGTTGTCGGCGGTTTTGCTCGCCACGTCGCGCACGTCGTAGAGTTCGCCGCCGCTGGCAAGCTCGCTTTCGATGGCGTCATGGAAGGCCACCCATGCCGCTTTCGCGTCCGGTACCAGCGACAGCAGGGCGGGGGTCAGTGCGCCGTTTTCATCGATAGGGGCGGCTTCATTCAGGATCGCGGCGATGCGCCGCTGGAATGCGGCAAGGTGCGGCCAGTTCGCCGGGGGGTCGGTGAATGGACGTTGCCCTTGGGTTGATTCAGGCCACGCCACAAGGAACCGGGCAAGGAAGCCAGTGCCACGCGCCAGCGCCCCCGATCGGGTGAAGAATTCGCGCAATGTCGGTTCCTGAACCTGCAAGGCCACGGTCAGCCGCGCACCGCGCACGGTGAAGGATTCGGTTGATCGCCGGTCAATGGTCAGGCTTGTTCCGTCCCATAGCTGATTCAGCAAGCCCAGATTCCGCATGACTGAATCCTTGCCCATGCCGTGCGAACCAAAGACAATCCCGGCCTCGGCAGATACCACGCCGCCGGAAGGCCATTGCTTCGCCAGTCCATAGGCCAGTGCTTCGGGGGTTGCATCGGCATAGAGCAGGCGGGGGATTCTTGCCGGTTCCGGCTTGTCGTGTTCCAGATCGCGCAGGGCCGATTCCATGTCCGCCGTCGGCTTCCTGCCTTTGGCAAGCTGGCGGATTTTTTCCTTGACGCCGCCGCGCTTGGCTTCCCATGCCTCGATCGCCGCCTTGTGGTCTTTCAGTGCGGGCTTTGCCGCCTCGGCTTGGGCTTCCTCATAGTCGCGGATCGCTCGGGTAAAGAAGCCGTCGCAGGTTGACTTCCGTTCGCCAGAATCGGCAATGGTCAGCTGGAACAGGCTTACCGGCCCTTG
>JAKBDW010000374.1:0-4698 GCA_021834245.1 Pseudomonadota bacterium | reverse complement strand
GGTACCTCATGCGGTAGATCGCATTCGCTTCTGACCGCTTTCGCAACGGACAAGTCGCGAACGAATGGCGCGGTCTCCTGCAGGTTTAGCTTGCCGCGGGCGAAAGCCAGGGCAGGCAAGCTCAAGCCAAGAGCTATTGCCGCAAGGGGTACCGCAATCCGGGTGAAACAAGAGTGGGTATTCATGACAGATTAAGGACCTCCGTTTGGTTATGGGCCGGGCTGCGCCGCCCGGTTTCTTGTGGCGCCCGCTGGCCGGTAGTTCCGGCCAGCATTTCGCGCTGATTCTATGCCGACTTCCATCCTGGTTACCAGGCCGCCCTAAATCAATCCCCCCGCCTGCGCCGAGGCCCAACGCAGCGATCCAGGTAATAGCGGCTCACCGGGTCCTGCACCTGCTCCGCAAGAGTTTTGAATACTGTGCGTGCCTGCGGTCGTAAATCGGCGCGAAACAATTCGTAGCCGCGCTGGAATTCTCCTAGCCAGTCCATGTGCGGATAATCTTCCGCCAGCATCAAATCATAAACGCGCAGCGGCTCAGGTCGGTTACGTATTTGCGTATGATCGATTTCGCGCAGGTGGGGCAGGGTTTCCTCTACCAGGTGATAGGTCGCTTCGTCCAGCAGAATGTGCGTGCCGTATTCCCGGTTTAACCCTTCCATGTGCCGCGCGCGATTGACCGCTTCGCCGAAGACATTTGTCGCGCCGCGGTTGCCCACCTCGATGTCGCCGATCACAACCGGACCGGAAGTGATTCCGATATCTATCGCTAACGGTGCAACCCTAAACTCCGACCAATCCGCCTGCAGCCTGCGAAACTCGCGCGCCATCTCCATGGCGGCGTTGCAGGCGTGCAGGGCGCGATCAGGATGCGAAGTCTCAAAGATCGCGACGATGGATTCGCTCAGGTACCTGTCCATCCGTCCAGCCGAATGCATTGCCACAGCCGCCATCCGGTCGAGATAGCTGTTGAGCAGTTGGACCAGTATTGCAGGCGAGAGTTTTTCAGACCAAGCGCTAAATCCGCGAACGGAGGAGAGCAGCAGCGTGCAGTCGAGCCGTCGTCCTTCCGGATTTTCCGCAGCAAAATTTCTGGTCGGAGTCACGTCTGCCGCATTGCCTTTGCCAAGCGTCGAGCCGCTCATACATTTGTCCTGGGCCACCCGGATAACATTGCGTCATCTGCCAATCGTGCAGCCTTTTTTAAATACATTGGGGCGCGAAAAACGGTATGCGTTGCCAAAACCCGCCGGTAAGATCCGTTCGCAGACTGCGGGTGGACCGCAAAGCTGTGTTGATCGCAGGGCGGAAGGGTGATCCAGGTAGAGGTGGCGACTGTCATTGGCGGGCAAGGCGTGGTGCAGCAGACACATGTCGGTGCAATCGACATTCTACAGTTGCGTCGCCCGCAGTGCCGCTCCTGCATGGGTGACCAAGCAGGCCGAATTGTCCTGACGATGCGCCACCCCTTTTTTCGAGCCATTGTAGGCGCCGCCCAACGGCTGTTTATTACACAAGCCGCGTCGCCGGCTTACCTTGTTTCGATTTGCAGCGAGCGGACGCGGTCATCCATTATGGACAAGTCGTTGCGCCGCTCGGAGTGCAAGTAACCGTAATGGAGGCCTGCGTACTCAGCGCTCCGCTGACTGCGTTGAGATAGCCCTTGTAAGCAACGCCATTGCCCGTTGCCATGTAAATCCAAACCACAACGTTGCCGTTATTGTCGGTTTTCAACTCGACCGGCGACGAGAGCGGCACGGCAGTAGTCGGATTCGTCAGTGGGTTAAGCGTGTACATGTTCATAACCGGTGATGTCGACGTGCTTGAAGAAAGGTCCAGCGTTAGAGTTACGTACACTCCAGCCAGGGGAAGCCCGTTGCTGCCAGATACCGCAACAGTCATTAGTTCAGATTCGTACGTGTACGTAGCTGGCAGAACCGATACCGCCCAGCTTATCGACGTTGGCTTGATGGTTATGGAACCCGTTGGCGGCGCCTGGGTATTGCGCGCACCACATCCGGAAATCGTCACAGAAAGGACTAACAACATCAGTCCGGCAAGCGTCTGGCGCAGCGTCATCGCAGTTGCTCCTAACCCCTTGATATTAAAATGGCTGATTCTTACTGTGTTTTAAAGCCACACACCAGTCGCAGACATGATTTATGTCAGCAATCCAGTGCTTATTTCATCCGCTGGTCGTTTCGATTGCCGATTAACATACAAATAACCCAAGAAATTCAGGGCTGCAGGACCACCCCGCAGACTGCCGGCACCGGACGTCTTCATGCGGTCTCTCAAATTATTTTTGTAAGCTCTTGATCAGAGAATGTAGTTAATTCCATAAGCATTATCAAGTATGGACTGGGGCAAAAGGCAACGCTTTGACCTGCGCTGCTGGTTTGCGGGGGCTAAGCCTGTTCGTTGGCGTTGGTGAGCAATGTCTCTATTTCGCGCAAATTGGCGCGCCGCATGGGCTTACCGTCCACCGGACTCAATGGCGCTTCCCGTGCGCCTTCCGGCGTAAATACCGTGAGTTCGACCGCTGTGGCGTCGGCGAGGAAGTGGTAGGTGGGTTGAACTTCGTAACGTTCGCCTCCAAAGCGCATGCGACGGCTGGATTCATCGTACGGGATGCCGTGCTCCTGCAGCAGGAATGCAACTTCCTCCGGGGTATCAGCACTTAGATGGAGCTGGATTTCCGAATAAGGCGTGACATTGCCGCTGAGCACTGATCCGACGAGACGTGGTTCAAAGGTCGCCAGGAAGCGCATCGCTTCGAGGGCGGTGGCGCGCAGTTCCTTCAACGCATTGGGCAGGTGATCGCTGTGAAACAATTGCAGATGTGCAGCCAGCGCAGCCTCAATTTCCTGGTTTGAGGGTAGGTGACGTGTCTCCGGCTGGTTGAGGCGGTTTGCCGCCTTGCGCTTTGCCGCATGAAAGTCCTTTACGCCCTCCTCCGCCATGATGCGCGCCGCCTCCACGCAAATACGCTGACGCATCTGCTCTGCGCCGCGTGCGCCGCTGCCATGCGGCGGATGCTGGGGCTTTGCGCCGTGGCGAGTTCGCCTTGTCGACGAATTGCGCCTCTCGTGCGTCAAAACAGTCCTTCGCGCACGCTGTCTGGCTGCTTCGTTCCGGGTCCTCCGCCATCCAGGCTCACGCCTCTATCGGGTACCGTGCCTTGAACAAAATACTCCTGCATCGCCTTTGGATCCGAGGGGTCAGTGACCTTGCCGGTATTGCGATTGATAGTGGCGGTAACAATTCCGGGAGGTGGCATGAGGGGTTTTTGCGGAACATTGGCCAGCGCCGTACGCATATAGTCCACCCAGATTGGCAGGGCAGTGCGCCCCCCCACCTCGCCACGCCCGAGGGGCGCCGGCTGATCAAAGCCCACCCAGGCAGTGGTGACAACATCCGGGTTGAATCCCGAAAACCAAGCATCACGGTGGTCGTTTGTGGTGCCGGTTTTGCCCGCGAGATCCTTGCGACCGAGCACTAACGCACCTTCGCCTGTTCCCGAGTTAATGACGCTTTGCATCATGCTCGTAATGATGAAGGCATCGTCAGCGCTGATCACACGTGGCGCCCAGACAGTCGCTGGGGGCGCTGGCGCGACAGTCGGAGCCGTCGCATTCTCTGCCGTGAGCGGTGTGGGAAGTGCCGCAATCTGCTTGGCAGGCGGGGTTACCGGCTCCGGAGTAGGACAGTTCGCCGGTGCCCCGCCGCCGGCGTCGCGGGCGGCATTGGTATGGCCTTGGGCATCGCAAACTACTGGCGGATTGGCCTGCTCCAGGATGTGGTGGTTGGCATCCTCAATTCGCAGGATGAAATGCGGCTCCACCTTATAACCGCCGTTGGCGAATACGGAGAATGCGGTCGCCATCTGTAGTGGGGTCACCGATGCAGTGCCGAGCGCAAGAGAGAGATTGCGCGGCAAGTTGGCGGGGTCGAAGCCGAAGCGTGCCAGATACTGCACGGCATAGTCCGGAGTGATCGCTCGCAGCAGCCTGACCGATACCAGGTTGAGTGACAGGGCCAGGGCCTTGCGCAGGCGAGTCGGACCGTAGAATTCGCGTTCGTAGTTTTCCGGCCGCCATTCCTCCTCCAGACTCGCGTCCTCCACCACAATGGGCGCCCCGCTCACCAGACTCGCCGCGGTGAAGCCCTTGTCGAGCGCTGCGCAGTAGATAAACGGCTTGATATTGGAGCCAGGCTGCCTTTCCGCCTGGGTAACGCGATTGAAGCTGCTCTGGTAAAAATCGAATCCTCCAGCCAATGCCAGTATCGAACCGTCGTTGGGATTCAGTGACACCAACGCTCCGGCCGCTTTGGGGATTTCTGCCAGGCGCCACGTGCTGTCATCGCGCTGCTGCACGTAAATCACATCGCCTACGTGTACCACGTCGGCTGCCTGCTTCGGAGGCGGACCCTGGGTGTCATCGTTGATATAAGGCCTGGCCCAGGACAGTCCCGCCCAGCCGAGAACAATATTTGAGCCATCCTGGGTGTATGCCGTGGCTGCCTGATCGTCGACGCGCGTCACAATGGCAGGCACCAGAGTACCAACCACCGGGTAGTCCTTGAGTATCTCATCCAGCTGTTCTGGGTCGGCGTTGGGTTCGATTTGATCGTGTCCAGCGGGCCCACGGTAGCCGTGCCGGCGATCATAGGTCATTAGACCGCGGCGCAGTGCCTT
>JAKBDW010000311.1:0-4703 GCA_021834245.1 Pseudomonadota bacterium | reverse complement strand
GCAAATTTCGCATGCGTAGCTTCTGGTTTGTGTTGGCGTTTCTGCTGCTCCCGGCCGCTGACCTATTGGCCGCGGATAACTCGGGGTTCCAGGCGTTGCCACCACCCCCGCCGATGCCCACGAAGGTCGAACCGGCGCCGCCTCCCGCACAATCGACCGACCGGGTGCCGGCCCCGGAAATCACCATCACCACGCACGGCCAGACGCGCTATCAGGAGTACCGGATAGGCGGCCAGCTTTACATGATCAAGGTGATTCCGGCAAAGGGACCGCCGTACTATCTTATCGATAGAAACGGTACAGGTCGTTTCAGCCGCAGTGATTTCGCGCCACGCGTGTCACCGCCGATGTGGATACTCAAGCGATTTTGATGCAGCCGCGACGGGCAATTCTAGGCTGCAGACCCCCAGTGCTGAGCCGCTTACGACCGGCAGTCCTGCCGGACGCGACCATTGTGCGCGCCTGCCTGGCGCAATTGGGCACTGTCTGTGGGCCAAGGCCAAAAAACCCTATGCATCGTGATGGGCGCCTTGCGCTTGGCGCGGTCCCGGTCGTAGGATGCGCACAGCGCGCAGAATGCGAAAGCGGCATCGGTACTGCAAGTAGCCGTGCTCGGAGGAGACGCAGCGTTGAGATTGACCAATAAAGTGGGGGCCCGGCGTGGCCTGTCCTGGATCGCCGGAAGCTGGAGTTTATTGCGCAGGGACGGACTGCTGTGGATGGCGATGACCTCCATCTACATGCTCATTGCCGTCGGTCTCAAGATGATCCCCTTCATCGGTGTTTTGGTGCTGGTGCTGATCAGTCCGATCCTGCTGGCCGGCGTGCTCGATACCGCCCATGACCTGGAAGCGCCGCCCGCCGCCCCGCAGGACGAAGGCGACCAGCCACGGCCCAATTTCATGAAGCGCGCCGTGCACCGCCTGTTCGGCGCCTTTTCGCATCAGGAAGAAGTGCTTCCCATCATGGTGATCAGCACTCTCACGCTCGGCGCGGTGGTTGTCATACAAATCCTCGCTCAACTGCTCAAGGTGGGTGGCCCGGCGCTTTCCGCCATGCTCGCCGGCAGCGTGGGACCGGCGGTATGGTTGCCGGCAATGCTCAGTCTGTTCGTCGTGCTGGTACTGCAAATCATTTTGGGCATGGCCATCTTTTACGCCGTTCCGTTAGTGCTGTTCAAGAAGGAGCCTCCGCTCGCTGCCATGGAAAAAAGTTTCCGGGCTTGTCTCGACAATGCCGCGGCGCTTGCCATTTTTGCCATACCCTTCGCCATCGCCAATACGGCCGCCGACCTGCTGTATTTTGACCTCGATTTCCCAAAGGATTATCTGGTGCTGTTTGTGCTCGGTTTTGTCACGTTACCGTTTTTCGTGGGCGGCCTCTATCGCAGCTATGAGGACGCGTTCGGTTAATAACAATGACAAAGCGTTATCGCTTTGACGGCCACTTCGGTGGCCGTTTTTTTTGCTAACTCCTTCCTGCTAGGATTCTTCCACCGGTCACGCGCAAAATGGACGGATATCGATGCGACTCCAGGTGTATTACGGTGAACAACTGGCACGCTACGGGTTCGGCAATGGCCATCCTTTTGGCAGGGATCGGCTGGACGCATTCTGGCAGCTGTGCCTGAAGCGGGGCTTGGATGCGCAATTCGACGTTGCCGAGCCGGTTCTGGCCAGCGAACAGGATCTGCTGCGTTTTCATACGGCCGACTATGTCTCGCAGGTGCGCCAGCAGTCCCAGAGTGGCGCCGGCTATCTCGATTACGGAGACACTCCTGCCTTTGTCGGAGTGTTCGAAGCCGCCGCATATGTGGTCGGTTCGACCGTAGACGCTGTCAACCAGGCAGTCGCCGGCCAGCGACCACGCAGCTTCGTTCCCATTGCCGGACTGCACCACGCGCGCCGCGACGGCGCCGCGGGCTTTTGCGTTTTCAATGACATCGGTGTCGCGATCGAAACATTGCGTCAGGTGCACAATATCCGGCGCATTGCTTACGTCGATATCGATGCGCACCACGGCGATGGCGTGTTTTACGCCTTCGAAAGCGATCCTGAGCTGGTGATCGCCGATGTCCACGAAGATGGACGTTTCCTGTACCCCGGTACCGGCCGCAGCGACGAATCAGGGATTGGTGCGGGGCGCGGAACCAAGATCAACATTCCCATGGCCCCGGAATCGGATGATGCCGCTTTTCGCCGCAAGTGGCCGGAGATCGAAGAATTTCTGCGAGCCAAGGAGCCACAGTTTGTCCTGCTGCAGGCCGGCGCCGACAGTATCGGCGGCGATCCGCTGACGCACCTGCGTTTCACGCCCGCCATCCACGGGTATGTATCCGCACAGTTGCGTAAGCTGGCTGACGATTGCTGTCAGGGACGCATGGTAGCCATGGGAGGCGGGGGCTACGATCGGAGCAATCTGGCCCGCGCCTGGGTCGCGGTGGTGGAAGGGATGCTTGGCTAGGCGGCATGCACTGCCGCCCGTCAGGCGGACTTCTTGTTGCCCGAGCGCCCGGATGTGGTTTTACCACCCTCTGTCACGCTCTTCTCGACGCGTGTCAGCAGTTGTTCCAGGTCTTCGCCCTTGTGAAACTGTGTTGCCCCGAGGCCAATGTTTATTTTGAATTCCTTTCCCCCCAGCGCCAGTGTGGCCGCTGCCGTGCCGCGGCGCACGCGCTCGGTGATCTTAGCTGCGTCTTTAAGGGAGGTGTGAGGCAAAATAATCAGAAACTCATTGTCGCCATAGCGGCCGGCACGATCAGGCATGCGCAAGGTTTCTCCCAGCACACCTGCCACAGCCTGCAAGACCTGCTCTCCGCCCTTGCGCCCGTGGGATTCTGTCAGGCGCTTGAAATCGGTTATCTCGACGACTGCGACCGAGAGCGGATCACCGTACCGCTCGGCCTGAGCCATCGCCTCGAGCAGACTCGAAGTAATGCCGCGTCGATTGGCCAGGCGTGTCACCGAATCGGTGACCGCAGAGCGGTCGGCGTCTAGGGCGCCGCTTGTTTTCAGGCGCTGCTCATAATCGCGTGTCATGGGAGCCACCACCAGCGCGTACAAGGCGGGCACGAGGATTCCCGCCATTAGCGCAGCACCCGCCAGAATCATGACGATCGGCGGCTTGGGGGTTTCGCCAGCGTATACGATCAACAGCATCACTGCCGTCGAGGCGCCGAAGGTGACCAGCGCCACGCCCAACAGCGACAGAATTTTGGATTGAACCCCATTCGACTTACTTGCGACATGATTCGGCATAAGCCTGCTCCGCCTTGGTTTTACATAATAGTCACCCGCAGGTGTCCCTACCCTTTGTCCTTCGGGGTCAACGCATTTGTCCCGCTAACAGATTGGCCCGCCCGCGGCTAGGTGTCAATCTGAAGGTTGCTGCGCAGGCCCTAAAGTGGCTGCAGATTGGCGTAGGCCGCTACTAGCCATTTTGCGCCCGCATTCTCGAAATTCACCTGCACTCGCGTATGTTCGCCGCGCCCTTCGACGCTGAGCACCACGCCTTCGCCGAATTTGTCGTGATGAACCCGTTCGCCGAGGCGCAGGCCCCGAACTTGGATCGTGTCTGGGGGAGGGGTTCCAGCGTCACTGCCGGGCCCCGCCATCGACCCGTGGCGATAGCCGATGGTCGGTTGCAGCCGCACTTCCTGTACGAGTTCCGGGGGAATTTCTCCGAGAAAGCGGGATGGACTGGTGTAGTGCTCGCTTCCGTAAAGGCGGCGCACTTCGGCATAAGTGAGGTAAAGCTGGCGCATCGCGCGCGTCATGCCTACGTAACACAGACGACGCTCCTCCTCCATCCGTCCCGATTCCTCGGACGAACGCTGGTGCGGAAAAAGTCCCTCTTCCATGCCGGTAAGGAAGACCAGGGGAAACTCCAGACCCTTGGCCGAGTGCAAGCTCATCAGCTGCACGCAATCCTCCCACGCCTCGGCTTCGCCCTCGCCAGCCTCGAGTGCAGCGTGCGCCAGGAAACCCGACAGTGGGTCCATCCCGCCGCTCTCGTCATGCCGATAATTGCGCGCCGCGCTCACTAGTTCTTCCAGGTTTTCGACGCGCATTTCGCTCTTTTCACCCTTGTCATTGCGATGAAGGTCAATCAAGCCGCTCAGCCGCAGCATGTGCTCCACCTGGTCAGCCAGAGTTGCGCCAGCCGTTTCCTCCGCCAGCCTTTCGATGAGCGTCATGAATCCGCGCAGGGCGTTGGTGGCGCGCGCGGCCAGCTGTCCGCCGCCGGTCAGATCGCTTGCTGCCTGCCACAGGGAGATTGCCTTCGTGCGTGCATGAACGCGCAAAGCATCCAGTGTGCGGTCGCCGACGCCGCGCGTCGGAACATTGGCGACGCGTTCAAAGGACGGATCATCATGGCGGCTCGCCATGAGCCGCAAATAGGCCAGGGCGTCCTTGATTTCGGCACGCTCGAAGAAGCGCAAGCCACCGTATACACGATACGGTACGCCGGCATTGACCAGGGTCTCCTCGAACACCCGTGATTGGGCATTGGATCGGTAGAGGACCGCCACCTCGGCGCGCCTGTGGCCATCGGCGACCCACGCCTCGATGCGATCTACGACGAACCGCGCCTCGTCCAGTTCGTTAGTTGCAGTGTAAATATGAACCGGTTCGCCTTTCGGGCCATCGGTCCAAAGTTCCTTTCCCAGTCGGCCGCTATTGTGTCGGATTACCCCGTTGGCT
>JAKBDW010000116.1:0-4719 GCA_021834245.1 Pseudomonadota bacterium | reverse complement strand
ATACATTGAGTCGTTCTACAATCGAACCAGGCGACACAGCCATATCCGCGGCGTCAGCCCTGAGCGATTTGAAGCGGAACATCGGTGAAGTCGTACCGGTGTCCACTGAATCCTGGGAACTCCAATCTGAATCTACGCACTATTTACTGGACGGTTCAGTAAGCATGCGAATTTCCATCGCGATGGCAACCTACAACGCAGCCAAATATCTTCAGGAGCAGCTCGACAGCTTCCTTTATCAGTCCCGGCAACCCGATGAGTTGATGGTATGCGACGATGGCTCGACTGATGGCACGCTCGAAGTTCTGGAAACCCTTCGCCGGCAAGCACCGTTTGCCGTTCACGTTTACCGCAACGAGACGAGCCTTGGTTGTACAAAGCACTTCGAAAGGGCCATGTCGTTTTGCGCTGGTGACATCATTGTTTTGAGCGATCAGGATGATGTTTGGTTTTTCAACAAGATTGACACAATGGTGGCGACGCTGGTTGCGCGGCAGGAAATCATGTTACTAATCACGGCGACATAAATAATGCATAATCATGATATCATGGCTTCGTTCTTCTCTATAGGAGAAAGACGATGCGCAAGCTACAGATCGAGGATGCTGAAGTGATGCGAATAGCGATCCAACAGGAGATTGAGCGTAGCGAGGAGTCGCGCTACGACCATCGACTTCATGGATTGTTGCTGGTGACCGCCGGGCAATCCTGCCGAGAGGTCGCCGCGCTGTTTGGCGAGAACGGGACGACGGTGCAGCGCTGGGTGAATCGCTTCAAGGAGGGCGGCCTGGACGCGTTGCGTGAAGGAGAGCGGTCGGGGCGACCCCGTACGCTGGACGCGAAGGATTGGCGCAAGTTGCAAGCGGACTTGCGCAAGACGCCGCGCGACTTCGATCTGGCGGCCACCCTGTGGGACGGCCCGGTGCTATCGGAGCATCTGCGTCGGCGCTTTGGTGTGGATCTCGGTGTGCGGCAATGCCAGCGGCTGTTTCGAGACCTGGGCTTTCGGTTACGCATGCCCCGCCCCCGGGTCGCCCAGTCCGATCCGCTGAAAGTTGCGGCAGTAAAAAAAACTCCGGCGTCTGGCCCGTCGCCCCGACGTCGAACTGCGGAGCCTGGATGAATGTCATTTCCAGCAACACGATAGCCCCGGAACATCAGCCTTGATCCGCCCATGTCCACTTTGTGCCAGCACGGAGACAACCACTCGGGCGGTTTTTCCTTACGCTGTCGAGTTCGACGATCAACGATTCAGTTATTTCCGCTGTGCGTCATGCGGAAGCGTCTTTATCGATCCGCTACCGAACGAGCAGACGTTCGCGCGTATGTATGCCAAGAATCAATACCACGATTGCCATTATTCCGGCTGCGCCAGTTCCCATTACGATTCAGCGGCGCACCTGCTTGCGCAGTTCGCGCCAAGTGGCTCGACCGTCCTTGACTATGGTTGCGGGGCCGGTCATTTCCTGCGGTCGGTTCAGTCTGCTGGGTTTTTATGTCTGGGTGTCGAATTCGACGCCGCCGCAGCTAGTACGGCGCCGCAGAGCGCGGGCCGTGCAGTCTTGACGGTATGAGCATCCGCCGTCACACAATTTATAACTTGCTTGGCTCGGTGATTCCGCTCGCCGTCTCATTGGTCACGATACCGGTTTACCTCAAGCTGATTGGCGAGGCGCGTTACGGGGTTTTGGCGATTGCTTGGCTGTTGTTGGGCTATTTTGGTCTGTTCGATCTTGGACTGGGGCGTGCGACCGCGCAGCGCATCGCTGCGCTGCGTTGTGACACCCCCGCCAAGCGAGCGGAAGCTTTCTGGACGGCACTCGTTTTGAACATTGGACTGGGCGTAATCGGCGGCCTGGTAATCTGGCCGGTGGCCTTCTATTTCTTTGGACGGGCCTTCAAGGTCGATGACGCCTTGCGCCCTGAAGTCATGGCCGCGGTGCCCTGGCTGATTCTCGCGGTCCCAATGGCGACTTTGTCCGGTGTACTAAGCGGAGCCTTACAAGGAAAAGAACGGTTTCTCGAACTGAATCTGGTTTCCGTTGCTGGAACCGCTCTCTTTCAACTGGTACCACTGGGCGCCGCAATGCTCTGGGGACCGAGCCTCAATGTCCTGTTACCAGCCGCGTTATTCTCAAGACTCTTCACGCTGCTCATGTTGTTTGAACGGTGCCAGCGACACGTGACTCTAGGCAATGCCCCGACATTTGCCCACACGCAAGCAAAAGAACTGCTGAGGTTTGGCGGCTGGGTAACGGTAACCGCGCTCGTCGGTCCGTTGATGACCACTCTGGACCGTTTTATCATCGGTGCCATGGCTGGCGCAGAAGCGGTAACCAATTACACCGTGCCGTTTCAGTTGGGCCAACGTAGCACTATCCTGAGCGGCGCGCTCTCCTCGGCGCTGTTCCCGCGTTTTACCGCGGTCTCTCGGCACGAAGAACTCCAACTCGCGCACGAAGGCCTGCGCATGCTCTTGATCGTCATGACCCCGATAGTCGCAGCGGGTCTTCTCTTCATTGAGCCATTCCTCGCGTGGTGGATCACACCGGCGTTCGCTGCGCAGTCCGCGTGCGTGGGACAGATCTTGCTGCTAGGTTTCTGGGCTAACAGTTTTGCGATCATTCCCTTCGTCCAGTTGCAGGCCCGGGGTCGACCAGACCTCGTCGCCAAATGCCATTTGGTCGAGGTGCTGCCCTACTTCGGGTTACTATATGTCGGGTTGACCGATTTCGGGACGGTGGGTGCCGCGCTTGCCTTCTCCGCGAGGGTAATCGTGGATTTCACCCTGCTCGCCGGACTCGCCGGCACGCTTCGATCTACTCTGCGTAGCCTATGGCAACCCATGGCTATTCTTGCGGCTGCGCTCTTGATTGCGACGAAGACCTTTCCGGGAAAGCTGCTCTGGGTGGTTCTTTGCGCATCCCTCCTGATTGTCACGTTGGCCTGGGCTTGGTCAAACGCGCCGACCAGTCTCCGCACCCTGGTTGCTTCGAAACTAAAGGGCTTGGCTATAAGCTGATCCAGGTATCGAGGATTTCATGAATAACCTGATGCGAAGCCCGTGGGTCGAGCCATGGCCTGAAGATGGTCTCGAGTGGCATGAACATTGCCCGTTATGCAACTGCGCCGAGCGCACGATTCTGCATGCGGATCTAATCGATAACACTTTTTACGTGGCTCCTGGCAAATGGAACCTATGGCAATGCGCGGGGTGCCATAGCGCTTACCTCGATCCGCGTCCCACGCCGGAGACCATTCATCATGCCTACGAGACCTACTACACCCATCAGGCAAGCAGGGACAAGGAGAATTACGCCTCGCTCGACCCCTTGCGCAAGTTGCGCCGCCAGTTAGTCAACGGCTATACCAATTGGCGCTTCGGTACCCAGTCTGGCCCCTCGAGCGCGTTCGGGGTACTGGCGGCTTTCGCCATCCCCGGAGTGAAGCGTACCCTGGATCGCGAATACCGACACCTACCTCGAATACCAAAGGCGGGGGGACGATTGCTCGACGTCGGGTGCGGTGACGGACACTTCCTGCGAGTCGCCGCCACATGCGGTTGGCAAGTGACAGGTCTTGACCCTGATCCCAGGGCTGTCGCCAATTCGTCAAAGCATCGCATCAGGGTTCATCAAGGCGGGGTAGAATACTTTTCGGACCATACCGAGTTGTTTGATGTGATCACGCTCAATCACGTGATCGAACACGTACATAATCCAGTCGCCGTCCTAAGAGTATGTTATGCACTACTCAAGCCGGGCGGGCAGATTTGGCTGGAAACGCCCAACATCGATAGTTTCGGTCACCGGCGATTCCAACAGAACTGGCGAGGCCTCGAAGCCCCGCGGCATCTCGTTCTTTTCAATCGGGCATCGTTGCGGCGAACGCTCAGGAAAGCCGGCTTTTGCGACTTGCGGGATAAAATGCGGCCTAGCCCAATTAACGACATGTTTCAGTCGAGCTTCGCCATGCAACGGGGCTGCTCACCGTACGAGGACGTTCCCGTTCCTATCGCGGTAAAGCTTCAGGTTTCGCTTGCTCGCCTAGGTGAGGCAATGTCGCCGGCGCGGCGCGAATTCCTGACTATCGCTGCAAGCAAGGCGCCAAATTAAGTATGCGAATTTCCATCGCGATGGCGACTTACAACGGAGCCAAATACCTTCAGGACCAGCTCGACAGCTTTTTCTATCAAACGCGGCAGCCCGATGAGTTGGTGGTATGCGACGACGGCTCGACCGATGACACGCTCGAAATTCTGGAAGCCTTTGGCCGGCAAGCACCGTTTGCCGTTCACGTTTACCGCAATGAGACGAACCTCGGTTGTACAAAGAACTTCGAAAAAGCCATGTCGCTTTGCACAGGCGAAATCATCTTTTTGAGCGATCAGGATGACGTCTGGTTCTGCAACAAGATTGACACAATGGCGACCACGCTGGCGACGCGGCAGGAAATCATGGTACTTAACGCGGACTTGGTTCTCGCCGACGACAATCTCAACCCGTCCCCGTACACCGCGTTAGGACAAAGCGCCGCACTTGAGTACGGCCCCGAGCATGTTGTGCATGGTTGCAGCACGGCATTTCGCCGCGCATGGCTCGACTTTGTACTACCTATCCCGGCCGTGCGCGCAGCGACCCACGACGGCTGGATACACGGCTTAGCGTCCTTGCTCGCCGTGCGCATGCAACTCGATATCCCAGTGCAATATTACCGTCG
>JAKBDW010000518.1:0-4722 GCA_021834245.1 Pseudomonadota bacterium | reverse complement strand
TGCAATACGCCAACACCCAGGACGGCCAGGGCAATTACCTGTTCGCGGGCAGCCAGAACCAGACCCAGCCTTTCTCACTCATGCCCAACGGCCAGGTGCAATACTCCGGCGACGGCGCGCAGAACCAACTGACTATCGGCTCTTCGCTGCAGACCGCGGTCAGTGACCCGGGTAACGCAGTCTTCATGGACATCCCGGGTGGCAACGGCAGCTTTACCGTCGCGGCTTCCGGCAGCAACACCGGCGGCGCGGTGGCCGGCCCCGGCAGCGTCGCCAGCACCTCGCTGGCCCAACAGCTACTGGTGGTCAATCAGACCCAATACCAAATCAGCTTCAGCGGCAGCACCGCCAGCGGCGGAACGCAAACCTACACCGTCACAAGCGGCACGGGCAGCAGCATGAGCGCCTCGGGCGTGGTCGCGTCCGGCACATTCACACCCGGCATGAGCATCAGCATTCCTTCCAGCGGGGGTGCCACCGTGCTGAACGTACCTGTGCAGGGCACCCCGGCCTCGGGAGACACTTTCACCATCTCCGCCGCGGGCCATCAAAGCCTGTTCACGATCTTCCAAAACCTGCAGCAGGCTTTCTCGACGAATTCCTCCGCACCCGGCGCCAACGCCCAGCGCGCCCAGGCCATAGGCAACGCCATCGCCGGGCTGGATCAGGCGCAGACCACGCTCTTGAACACCCAGGCCGCAATCGGCACGCGCCTACAACAGGTACAGGCGGTGCAGAACATGAACTCCACCCTGACCCTGCAAATCCAGACACAGCAATCGCAACTCACCGACATCAACTACCCGAAGGTCATCACCGCCTATCAGCAAAGCCTAACGGCCTTGCAGGCTTCAGAGGCGGCTTATGCTAAGGTGCAGGGGTTAAGTCTATTCCAGTATTTGTAAATCTGCGCGGCGAGTGGACAGCACTATATGCGTCACTTTATAGGATGTTTAAAACTCATCCACGCGACACGTGGCACACAGCGCTCTGGGATGAGTACGGCGGTGGGCTTAGACGCGAAGGCAGCTTTATGGAGTTCGTAAAGCACAAGCTTGACGAGATCAATGCTGTATATACGAAGGGAGCACTGCGTGTTACGGATTTTCGCGTTCCACTGATTGCATTGCGTACTATGACAGCGTAGTCGTTTTTGAGCGTCGGCGACAGAATCAAAGGTAGGCCCCAATCACTCAAGGCATGTAATACCGAACAAATCCATTCAAGTACGTATGATCAAAATATTGTTTGCGGCACCCCAGGGAGCGGCACAGTGGCGGCCGCAACGTATTGGACGCGCTCATCCAACTGGATATGGGGCGCAAAATCATGTGAATTTTGGTAGCCTGTCAGGCCACTTCATTTTCTACTGATCATTCCACCCATGGCTACCAATCTCCCGATTCCACGTCGCGGCTTTGTTTGGGAGGAACTGGCTCAAGGAAATGAGGCTGATCTAAAAGGTCTTTACCACGACCATCCGCGCCCAGAATTGTTGGCGCTTTGTTCACGCGAGCCTCGGCTAGTACTGGATGTAGGATGTGCCACCGGTGCCACAGGCCTGCTATTCAAGCAACAATACCCGAACTGCCGAGTCATTGGTATCGAGGTAAATCACCAAGCTGCTGACATCGCACGCGGGCGCATCGATCAGGTCATCAGCGAACCCATCGATCGCATTGATCTCGGGAAATATGGCATTGCCGAGCAAAGCATTGACACCGTGGTGCTAGCCGACGTACTGGAACACTTGGTTGACCCTTGGAAAGTGTTGCTAGATCTGCGACTCTGGATCACACCAGATGCGCAGTTGTTATTGAGCATTCCCAACGTCCGTAATCTGGCGCTTATAGACGAACTCGCCCGTGGCAATTTTCCGTATGTCCGCGAGGGTCTGCTCGACGTCACCCACCTACGTTTTTTCACACGCGCCGACATCGAACGCATGTTACGCGAGACGGGTTACGTGCCTCAGCGCTGGGAACGTACATATGACGCGCGGCTGAAACATTGGAATCCCCAACCGCCGGTCGATCGTGTCGAAACCGACAAACTAGTTTTGAAAAACCTTACGACCGAAGACGTTGATGATTTGCGAACACTACAATTTCTAATCTTCGCCGCCCCCATGCCCAACGAGCAAATGCTCGCTCAAGTTCCAATGGCACCGAAGGCTACCTGCGATTTATCGATGCTACAGCTTCCCTGGCTCCCTTCAGCCCGTTGGTGCCCCTGCGAAAAGGGATGGGCCGAGGAGGCATCGGCCGTATGGCAGCATCCACCTCGTTTTCGACTAGCAATAACGACATCGATCCAAATACCGTCCACAGTGACGCAGGCAAGCATCCAAGGCCAATGGCACCCTTGTGAGACTCGCGAAATCTCAACCCCAGAACATTCTGACACGCTTGCCGAAGCGAACAAAGTCTTGCTCTCCGGCACGACGGATTGGGTCGGCCTCATCGACGCCGGAGACCAACTCGCCCCCGACGCCCTTTTCCGCATCGCCCTGGCGATCAAGCAGCACCCCGAGTGGCAGGTCATCTACACGGATGAGGACAGCCTCACCGCCGACGGTCAGCACGTCAACCCGCATTGCAAGCCCGATTTCAATCCCGATTACTTGCGAAGCCTGCCCTACACGGGCGGCCTGCTCCTGATCCGCCGCGATCTGTTCGCTGATTTGGGGGGCTTCGACCCCGAGCGCGAGGGCGCGGAGGATTACGATCTGGTGCTGCGTGCATGGGAACAAGCTGGCGACGCCGCCATTGGCCATGTGCCGGAGGTGCTCTATCACCGACTGCAAGGCTCCGGACATACCTCTAAATCCATGCCGGAGATTCTCGCTGTCGGCCAAGCGGTACTGGAAGCGCATCTGCGGCGCTGCAATATCGATGCGGAAGTGCAGCCCGGACCTTTCCCGCCCTCGTTCCGCGTGCGCTATCGCCAAGCTGTGCAGCCGCTGGTGTCCGTCCTCGTCCCCACGCGCGACCAGTTGCCCATGCTGCAGCGCTGCGTGGAATCGATCATCGAGAAGACAAAATACCCGGCTTACGAAATTATCGTCATCGACAACGATAGCCAGTCCGAGGAAGCGCGCAACTATCTTGCCGCGCTCGAGGCCAAGGAGGCGGAGCTGGGCGGCCGGTTGCGTGTGCTGCGCCACCCAGGACCGTTCAATTTCTCCGCCATGAACAATGCCGCGGCGCGTGCCGCGCGCGGTGAATTCCTGCTCCTGCTCAACAACGACACCGCGGCATTGCACGACGACTGGCTCGACGAGATGATCTCCCATGCCTTGCGCCCCGAAGTAGGCATCGTCGGCGCCAAGTTGCTCTATCCGGATGGGCGCATCCAGCATGCGGGCGTCATCCTGGGCATGAAGGGTCCCGCCGAGCACCCCTTCATTACCCGACCGGCGGAAGACCGCGGATACTTCGGTCGGCTGCAGCTGACGCAGAATTACTCGGCCGTGACCGGCGCCTGCCTATTGATTCGTAAGTCACTATACGAAGACGTTGGTGGGCTCGACGAGCAGTCCTTTGCCGTTTCGTACAACGATATCGACCTGTGCCTCAAAGTCGGCGAGAAGGGAAAACGCATCGTCTGGACCCCCTACGCCATCCTGATGCATGAGGGCTCCGCCAGCCAGAAGGGGCAGGTCGAAACCAAGCCTGACGAGGCCAAGCTCAAACGCTTCGCCGCCGAAAAGGACGCCATGTACACCCGCTGGCTTCCTAAACTGGCGTCCGACCCCGCGTACAACCGTCATCTAAGCCTGGCCACTACGGACTTTCTGATCGACGATCAGGTCGCACTGGCCTGGGACACCGACTGGCGCCCGCGGCCGCGCCTTCTGGTGCACTCCGCCGACCGCGAAGGCTGCGGCGAGTACCGCATCATCGCGCCCATGCGTGCGCTCAATCGAGCCGGGCACACACAAGGCTGGGAGTCCATGCGCATTTTCGACCCTGCGGAAATGGAACGCATGAGCCCCGACAGCCTGGTCGTTCAACGGCAGATCGAATGGGCTCAGATCGAAGCCCTGGAGCGCCACAAAAAATACAGCAAAGCCTTCCGCGTGTTCGAAATAGACGACCTCATCACCAACCTGCCTCTCAAGAGCACGCATCGTTCCACTATTCATAAGGACATCTATAAGCGCTTCCGCAAGGCGGCCGGCCTCTGCCAGCGCCTGGTCGTTGCCACCGAACCACTGGCACGCGCCTATAGCGACCTGAACGACGAAGTGGTCGTGGTGCCCAATTATCTGGAGGCCTATCGTTGGGATGGCCTGACCCCACAGCGGCGCGGCGGCGCAAAACCGCGCGTGGGTTGGGCGGGCGGCATCGGCCACCAGGGCGATCTGGAAATGGTCGCCGACGTGGTGCGCGATTTGTCTGACGAGGTGGACTGGGTATTTTTTGGCATGTGCCCGGACGCCCTGCGCCCTTACGTCAGGGAGTTCTATCCCGGCATACCGCTCGACCAATACGCGCCCAAACTCGCCAGCCTGGACCTCGACCTGGCCATCGCGCCCCTGGAGGACAACCCCTTCAACGAGGCCAAGAGCCACCTGCGCCTGTTGGAATACGGCATCCTGGGTTACCCCGTGGTGTGCTCCGACCTGGCGCCGTATCAAGGCGATTTCCCGGTCTGGCGTGTCGCCAACAAATATGCCGCCTGGGTCAAGGCAATCCGCGAAGCCGTCAGCGATCGCGC
>JAKBDW010000464.1:0-4727 GCA_021834245.1 Pseudomonadota bacterium | reverse complement strand
TACCTGCGTAAGAGGCGCACCCCGCCGCCGCGGTAATTCCCGGAACAACCTGGAATTCGATCCCTTCCGCCATCAGCGTTTCGATCTCTTCACCACCGCGGCCGAATATGAACGGGTCGCCACCTTTCAACCGTACTACCCGCTTTCCGGCCTTCGCCAACCGCACCAGCAGCTGATTGATGCCCTCCTGCGGGATTGCATGATTGTCGCGTTCCTTTCCGGCGTAAATACGCTCGGCATCGCGTCGCACAAGTTCCAGCACGCCGGGCGCCACGAGACGATCATAGACAACGACGTCAGCCTGTTGCATTAGACGCAGCGCCCTAAAGGTCAGCAAATCCGGATCTCCCGGCCCGGCACCCACGAGATACACCTCCCCGCGCGAAGGCTCCCCGCTGTCCCGATCCAACGCCTCTTGCAGTGCACGGCGCGCCGCATCATCTTGTCCAGCATAGACCATCTCCGCCACCGAACTTTGCAGAATTTTCTCCCAGAAGATGCGCCGATCCGCGACACGCCCAAAACGGGTCTTTACCTTCTCGCGGAACTGACCCATCAGCGCTGCAAGCCTCCCGTAGGAAGCAGGAATCAGCGTTTCTAGGCGGGCGCGAACCGTGCGCGCAAGCACCGGTGCAGCACCACCCGTGGACACCGCGATGATCAGGGGTGATCGATCGATGATCGATGGCATGACAAAGGAACACAGTTCGGGCCGGTCCACGACATTTACCGGGATGTGGAGTTCGCGCGCTGCCCGCGCCACAGCTTGATTAACTCCTTCATCGTCAGTAGCCGCGATCACCACTACGGATCCCTGGACATCGTCGGCACGGAAACTGGCAGCCCGATGTCGGATTTTGCCCTGGCTCGCCAATTCAGCAAGCGTATTGCCTAATTGCGGTGCAACTACAGTCACAACGGCACCCGCGTCCAATAGCAGCCCCGCCTTGCGGGTCGCCACTTCGCCGCCGCCGACAACCAGGCAAGGTTGTTCGCGAACCGTAAGAAATATGGGAAGAAAGTCCATAGGGCAGTTTTTATTTAAAGGCGGCAGATGAGCTATATTATATTCATAAAACAATAACTTAGGTGTTATTTGTAAGATGCTTTCGAGTTACATTCCGACACTCTTTCCCTCGAACATCAGCAAATGCTACCAAAATATTTGTGGAAAAAGCGCGGGCCATGCGCACATTGTAAATGAATCTGAGGCAAACCGGCAGGAATCGCTGCGCCATCGCCTGTGCCCGTTCTACCTGCTGTTTCGGTGTTTTGCGCCGATTCCCCAAAGTGCCGCTCGCGCGGTGCAAGCCTGCGCTTTTCACGACCAGGGTTTGCGATCGGCCAGGAAGGTTTGACTCTTGGTTACCATGACCGCGCCACCGTTCGCACTGCTTCCGTATTGTCGCTGCACGCACAGTCGGTGCAGGTACCGACAATGCCCTATATAATGACGGCATGTTGCCCTCCTGTGCCAAAGATCAATCATGTTGATGTTCCGCCGTTTCCATTCAGCCACCGCCACGTGAATTCTAGATCGCAAAACATATTGATCGTTGGTCCATCCTGGGTCGGCGATATGGTTATGGCGCAAAGCCTTTTCAAAGTGATCAAGGCGCATGATCCGGGTGCAATTATTGATGTTCTGGCGCCCGCTTGGAGCGAACCACTGCTCGCGCGTATGCCGGAAGTCCGTAAGGCACTGGTAATGTCCGTCGGCCATGGTCAGCTACAACTCAAGCAGCGATACCACTTGGGCAGAAGCCTGCGGGCAAAAAACTACACCCAGGCAATCATCTTGCCTAATTCATTCAAGTCCGCACTTGTCCCTTTTTGGGCGCGGATACCAGTGCGAACCGGCTATCTCGGAGAATTCCGCTGGGGTGTGCTCAACGATGCACGCCGCCTGGACAAGCGCAAACTGCGCATGACAGTACAGCGCTTCGTGGCCTTGGGTCTCGATGCTGGAATTGAATTCCCGGCCGAATTTCCCCTCCCAGCTCTCGCGGTTTCACGCGCTGGAATTGATGCGGCCCTGAAACGCCTACAACTGAATGAGAAGCAGCCTGTGCTCGCCCTTTGCCCGGGGGCTGAATATGGTCCGGCCAAACGGTGGCCGGTAGAGTACTTCGCACAAGTTGCCAAATCCTATATTGCCCGCGGCTGGCAAGTCTGGCTTTTCGGTTCGGATCGGGATGCGCAAGTTACAACCCAAGTGTCCGCTTTAGCCAGGCACGGCTGCATCGACCTTGCAGGACGGACGACGCTCGGCGAGGCAGTCGACCTGCTTTCTCTGGCTGAGATTGTTGTGAGCAATGACTCCGGTCTGATGCATGTCGCCGCGAGCCTTGGACGCAAGCTGACGGCGGTGTACGGATCATCCGATCCGGGATATACGCCCCCACTGAGTCCTCTGGCAAAGACCCTATCGCTCGGTTTGCCATGCAGTCCTTGCTTCAAACGTGTGTGCCCACTCGGACACACCAACTGCTTGCGCCAGCTGACACCGGAAAAGGTGCTCGCCAGCATTGATGCCTGATGCAATGAATATTCTCATCGTAAAAACCTCCTCCCTAGGTGACGTGCTGCACGCCTTACCGGCGCTGACCGACGCCGCGCGCGCCCTGCCCGCATCGCAGGTTGACTGGGTGGTCGAAGAATCCTATGCGGAAATCCCTTCCTGGCACCCAGCAGTGACCAATATCATTCCGGTCGCAATGCGCCGCTGGCGCAAGGGTCTGTTTACTGCCCAGTCACTTAAGGAATGGCGCCACACCCTGGGAATGCTACGTGCCTCGTCTTACGACATCATCATTGACGCGCAAGGTCTGCTCAAAAGCGCGGTACTTGCCGCTTGTGCACACGGCGAACGCCATGGATTCGACCGGCCATCTGCGCGCGAACCTCTGGCAACCCTCTTCTATCAGCGGCGCCACACCGTGTCGCGACAACTGCACGCAGTGGAGCGATTACGCCGACTGTTCGCGGCAGCCCTGGGCTACGATCTGCCGGACGGTCCGGTCGATTATGGGCTTCCCCCGATGGAGTCGCTCACTGAACAGGCACGCGGCGCCTATCTCGTCTTCCTGCATGGAACTGTGTGGCGTAGCAAGCAGTGGCCGGAGGAATACTGGCGCGAACTGACAAAGCTGGCTGCCAATGCCGGCTTGCGCGTACTCCTGCCGGCGGGAAACCTGGAGGAATCAGAGCGGGCGCACCGCATCGCCGCAGCCAGCAATAATGCCGAGGTCCTGCCAAGCATGAATCTCACGCAGATAGCCGCCATACTAGCGGGCGCACGTGGCGTAGTTGGCGTAGATACGGGGTTAGCGCATTGCGCCGCGGCACTTTCCGTACCAGCTGTGACACTTTACGGCGCGACCGATCCAGGCCTTACGGGCGCCTTGGGACGTACCCAATGCTACGCCCGTGCGGATTTTGCATGCTCTCCCTGCCTGAGTCGCGAATGCAATTATCGTGGGCGCGCCAAGGTATCCCCCGCCTGCTATGAGACCATTCCGCCATCCCATGTCTGGAAACTGCTGAATGACCTTCTCGCCTCTGCATAGGCAGTGATCCATCCGAGACGGAAGTCTCGGCACCTGGTCTGCCAACCATCGGCGGCGAAATTTCCGCCGCACCGTTCCATTTGTCCCGCTGTCAGAGTCGGCGGCGCAATTCCTGGCGTATGCACGACTCGCCCGCTTCATTCTGACGAATAGCCCGAATCCTGCAGTCAATTTGCGTCTCGCGGAATCAGCAGGCTATCGGGAATCGGCAGAAGGATAGTCGTTTGTTGTGCAGCATCGACGACCAGACCAAACGGCATGCGCCCACCAGCACGCGACCGGTTTTGTCACCCACCATGACTTGATACACGCTAATTGCAATCACTGCCATTCAAGAATGGCAGCCAAAGAACTCTGTTCTTTGCCAAACCAATGCTTTTTGCTCAAGAATTGTTTGGGCAAGAGAGAACCCGCAGGCGCAACACATCGCCCAAGTGCAATGCCGATTCTCTGCTAGGCGCCTCTCACGTTGCATCCATGCCCAAAGCAATTGAATACAATTGCGGCCGCCGAAGCCCGCGCGCTTTAGCGCGGACTACGCCGCCCGAGCGTATGAAATAGAACATTGCATTTGTGAAATATGTCACAGATCGCCCACGTGAAGCCAAGTACTGTTACCTCAGGCTCGGGTGCCTGGATGCCTGAACTCCGCACCTCGAATTGAGCACTCGTACTCTGAAATGCGGCCAACCGTGTCACGTGCAGGCACGGATGCAAGGGCATGTCACTTATTTTCAGCCTTATCTTTACCAAGGAGCTCAATATGCGATTCAAGAGACGTTTGATTGCAATCGGTGCAGCGTTGATTTTTCTGACGCTACTTGGCGCTTGCGGCGGAGGTGGAGGCGGAGGAAACATCGCCGGGGTGTGGGACAACTCGGCCTGGGACAATGGTACCTGGGGTCCGTAGTGATTGCAGCCCACGCACAAGGCATTCGGTCTATCGTCACTTCAATTCTGATATTACGGAGAAAATCATGAAATTCAATAGGAGTAATTATGTTCACCGCATCACGGGCTTTGCGCTCATCATCATGGCCGGCACGCAGTTGGCCTTTGCCGCCGGCACCGTGAATGTGACGGTTCCCAGCACATTCGCCGCCGGCACTACCATCAGCTCGGCCGCGGTGAACGGCAATTTCACGTCCTTGGCATCGC
>JAKBDW010000291.1:0-4735 GCA_021834245.1 Pseudomonadota bacterium | reverse complement strand
CGTCGAGACGATGCCAATAACGGGCTGGGTGAAGGGGTTGGCTCATGATTCCGGGCTCGCGGCCGGTGACGCGTCCTGCTCGCGCCACTTGCGTACTGTATAGCGCGACAGTTTCACGCTGTTGTGCCAGAAATCCGGCGGCAGCCCCGCTTTGCGTTTCAAGTGGGCGAGAAAAAGCATCGCATCCGGTAGCTGTTCCCAGACCTGCGGCAGGAAAGTACTGCGCAATTGTGCGTATTCGAACACCACGCCGTCTACCCCGGGGCGCAACAGTGAGCAGGCCTGCTGTTCGTTTGCTGCAGGCACGGGTTCCATGGCCGAAAGCAGCGATACTTCAACGGCGGTTTCGGCATACTCGATTCTGGTGAGCGGCGTGAATCGTGGATCGCGAAACGCCGCTGCGACCGCATTGCTTTCGACATCGACACGCAAAGGGCGGGTAGCTTCCAGACTGCCGATGCAGCCACGCAGTTCATCGTTGCGCATGAGCGTCACGAAAGTGGCTCCATATGTGGAAAGCCACGGGGCGTCAGCATGTTCCGTGCGCGCCACGCCGAGGGTTCCGGCGATGGCATTGCGCGCTACGGCAAGCAGCGTCTTGCCATAATCTTCATGCATGGTGCACCTCGCTGAACGAGAGGGCCGCGTAGCCGACCACCTGGTCGCGGCCGCCGGCGGTGTCGCCGGAATTGCGCAGGTCGAGCAGCTTAGGGCGCAAGCGACGCCGGCGCGCTGCCAGAATCAGGCCGCTGACCGGAGTGCCGCCGCACGCCTGGTCGTGTCCGATCGGATTTTCGCTTAACGCAAGAATCGCATCAATGGTGGCACTATCGACTTTGCGGGCTGTCTCGTACGGCAGGTAATGCGACAGGTCCGAACTGATGACAATGAGCGTTTCGTTGCCGCCCCAGAGAATGTCCAGCACTTGCGCAACTTCTGCCGGAGATGCGTCACCAACGGCGATCGGCACGAGGCGGAAATCGTCGAGTACCCGCTGCAGAAAAGGAAGTTGCACTTCAAGGGAATGTTCCCGGGCGTGAACCGCCGCGCTCACGACGACTTGTGGCAGGTTAGCGATGCTAGCGATAGCGGTTTGATCCACGACAATATTCCCCAGCGGCGTAGCGAAGCTGTCGGCGTCGGGTACGGCCATGCCGGCAATCGGCACCCGGTGAGTCGGCCCCAGCAGCACGACCCGTCGAATTTCTGTCCTTTGCTCGCGCAACAACGCGTAAGCACTTGCGGCCACCGCGCCGGAGTAGACGTAACCGGCATGGGGCACGATGATGGCTTTGGGAAAAGTGTCGCTGTGCGCCGGAACTTTGGCATCAGCAAGTAGGCTATCCACGGTGCGCGTCAAAGCGGCGCGCTCGCCAGGGTAGAAGCTGCCGCTTACGGCTGCGGGGCGGACTCGGGTCATCAGGGCTCACTCATAAAGCATTTCACCCCCGATAAATGGGGATTATGAGCCAAATATCAAGGCATTTTCGCAGGTTTCCACACTGCTGCGTGCTGCAGCGCGAGCGCCATGAGTGGCAGGTTTAAAAAAATACCGGGAATCTGGCTCAGGCTCAGGGTAATTTGAGGTTGGACGCAGGTTGCCGCGATGCGCGCGAATGTGGCGGCTGCGAAGGTCCATCGGCGGCATTGATGGTGGTCAGCCTTTTTTGGGTGCAACTGCAACAGGCGGGAGATGCGGTCAATTTTGTTCCGGCGGTACCTCCCGCGGCCGGCGCTTCTCGTCAATGGCAACGTAGGTGAGTGTCGCCTCGGTCACTCTGACGCATTCTTTTTCCCAAGTGCCGGTTTTGCCCGCTCTTTCCGCGTAAATGACCACTTCCACGGTGATCGAACTGCGTCCGACCCGCACCACGTCAGCGTAAAAACTGACAAGGTCGTTGACAAAAACCGGGCTGCGGAACTGGAGGGCATTCACGGCTACGGTCACGATGCGCCCGCGTGCGCGCCGACCCGCGACCACGCTGCCGGCGATATCGGCGTGCGACATGATCCAGCCTCCGAAGATGTCGCCGGCGGCGTTGGTATCCATCGGCATGGGCACGACGCGAAGCACCGGATGACGGTCCGTCGGCAGCTTGTCTTCGCTCATGGCGTGATCCTCCTTCACTGTTGCGTGGCGGCTTCGTGTGCTCGCAGGCCGAGACTCAGAATATGACGGATGAATTCGTCGTAGTGCATTCCGGCCTTGCGTGCCGATAGCGTGCTGTCCTCGTCACGCGCGATACCGGGGTTGGGATTTGCCTCGAGGACGTAAATCTGCCCGGTGGCCGTCAGTCGCAGATCAATGCGAGCATAACCGTTCATTTCGAGAATGCGATAGATGCGCTTGCATGCGCGACCGATGCGCTCTGTTGTTTCTGCCGGCAGTTCCGCGGCGAACTCATAATCGATTCCCCAGCGCTCGCGATACTTCTCGTCCCATTTTACCCTGTAGGTCGCCATGCGTGGAGCGCCTTCGGTCGTGGCGCGGAAAACAAGTTCGCGTACCGGCAGCACCTGCAGCTGGGTATTCCCCATAACTGTCACGTAAATCTCGCGCCCGTCGATGTATTCTTCGGCGATGGCATCGTCCTGAATGCGTTCATGTATGAAATGCACGCGTTCTTGCAGCTGCTCCTGGTTTTCCACGTAGGATGCCTGCGAGATCCCCAGGGAGCCCTCTTCGGTGAGCGCCTTGACGATGACAGGGTAGCGTATCCGGCGCCTGGAACCGAGCTTGCGGCCGCGCGGAAATACGTTGAACTCCGGAACATGGATTCGGTGGTATGCGAGCAGCTTCTTGGACAGTGCCTTGTCGCGTGCCAGCAGCAATCCGCGCGGATTGCAACCGGTGTAGGGCAGCTTCATCATTTCCAGGAAGCTGACTACGTAGTAGTCGAAAGCCGCAATGCCGGCGAATTCCTCGAGCAGGTTGAATGCGATATGCGGTTTCCATTGTTCGATCGTAGAACGGATCGGCGCGAGGTCATCGTATACACCGACGACGCGGACTTCGTGTCCGAGTTTAATCAGCGCGGTCTTGACGTCGTATTCTGTGCGGAATTTCGCCATGCGCGGATCGTCTTTGGCGTGCAGATCGTCCGGTGGAACGAGCGTGTAGTGCACCAGCATCATGACGCGCAGCTTTCTCATAAGGTAAGCCGCGATTTGCCGGTCTGCAGTGAGCCCATGTATAGCATGATCAGGGCGGACACGAGTGCCAGCCGCGTACGATCGGTGTCGGCACCAACATGCAGATCAAGTTCATCAGCGCGCAAAACCATGTCGTCCAGCGTCAGGCTGATGCGATAGCGCGACGCGGCCGTCCAGCGCGACACGGTTTCCAGTGCATCCTTGCGACAGCGGCGTATGAAGTGTGCAGCGCGTTCGTTGTTCCGCCCCTTGGCGGAAGGGAAAATGCGCTCCAGCTGCTGGCGGTGAAAGCGCGGGTAGTCCTCGCGCAGCAGCGCCTGTTTATGCTCAAAATACTCACGCAGGGTAAGACGCAAGGTACTGATGGAATCGACCTGGCGGCGACTACGGACTGGCGGTCGCTGGTCGGCAATTTCCTGCATGAGGCTGTCGACATAATTGAGCTTCCTTAGCGCCGGCCACTCGCGGTAGCGTTCCTGCCAATTCGAGCCGGAATCGAGCCAGACCGCGAACGTCTCCGCCCAGTCCTCGTGCGGATGACTTTGCGCATACCAGCCTTCAAGATGGATGACGTAGTTGCGGCTGTGCGGGCGCGGCAGGTAACTGTCGGGATAGGAGCGACTGCCGCGACCGAAGCGTCGACGCCAAGCCTGCTTGAGATGCAGCCGATAGGCGTTGGCCAATGCATGCGCCGTTTCATGGCGCATGAGCTGCAGGCATTCCTTGAGCGTCCCGCCCTCTATTTCCAGCATGCGTGCTTTTTCCAGTCGCATCAGGCGCGGGTGCGCCAGATAGAAAGGAATGGCGAATCCGGTCACGCCGTCCGGACAGAACCAGCAGTCCGACAGCCAGCAGTGCGGGCGGAACGTAATACCGCGTTCATCGAGTTCACGGTACAACGTGGCAAGCGGCTCTCGCACCGGACTTCGTTCGATGGCCAACCCGAGGTCGCACAACCGCGTGTCGAGCAGGCGATCTTCCGGCCAGGTGGCCCAGCGATGCGCCGCTGCACGGCGCGCTCCAGGCTTGGTGCCGCTTTTTTTTCGCGCACCCTTCCGGCGGGAGCCGGATTTCTGACTTGGATTCCCGGGCCGGCTCAAGGGCAGGGGGCGGTGCCCGGACCGCCTGAGCATTGTTGTGGTTGTCTGGGCATGGATCGCCGGCTGGTTATGGATACCTGCGAATAACTATAATCCAATCCGGGAGAAAAGACGCCTGCCCCGGTGTCGGCGGGCCGGTCTCGACATGCAGGCGCGCTGCGCATCTTTGCGCGGATGTGGTTAAATGTCGCGCCCACGACAGTCATACTATAATAAATTCGTGAAGGAATAGAGCTCGTGCATCGTTTCGACGTGATAGGGGATTCTAAATCAAGACAGCTTGTAATTGCTGTCCCGGCGACGGATCGGCCGCAGCAGCACGTTGCGGGTCGCGCGTCTTGCGCTTGTGACAGGCGTTAGGCACTTGGATCTGGCCCTGATTTTCCCTGCTGGCCGACGCACCGCCAAGCAACGCTCGTTGCGTCGCCAGGCGGTGCTCGCCTGTTCGCTGCTGGCGATGACGGCTGGTGCGGCGCGAGCGG
>JAKBDW010000410.1:0-4739 GCA_021834245.1 Pseudomonadota bacterium | reverse complement strand
GTCCACGGCAACGCGCTCGATCATCTCGATACCTGCCTCGATGTAGCATTCTGCTTTCTTGACGCAGAAAAAGAGATCTACGGGGAATGTTACGAAGCAGTCATACCGAATATGGTATCCGGGGGAATCCTGGTTGCCGACAACGCAATCAATCATGAAGCGCCGCTGCGGCCAATGCTTGATAGGGCGTTGGCCGATGAGCGGGTCGATGCGCTTATCGTCCCCATTGGCAAGGGTGAATTAGTGTGTCGAAAGAAGTAATTTCGGTTTGTCGATACTCAGCCACTGCCAACAACTGGAATTACCACTGAAAGGAGTATTCCCGCTACCAGCCGATAGTCGCAACATCACGAACAGGTTTCTTCGTGACCTCGCTTCACGAGAAAGAGGCCATCGCGCACTTTGCCATATCGGCCCCAGAGGCTCCCGGCATCGGAATCTGCATGCAGCAGGCTCGACAATTCACCCCATTACCAGAGCGGAATCAGCTGGACAGGCGCCCACCAGCTACTCCAGGTTGATCAATGCGCGCAGAATATCGCTCGAGTGATTGAACGGCAAAGAGAAGTGCCCTTCTCCACGCAGAAAATGCGGTCGGCAATACGGCAAACGCGCGGCGACTTGGTGTCCCATTACGCTGGGGACTGTGGTGTCGGCTTCGCCATGCCACAGACTTACCGGCGCAGAAATGGATTCCAGAGCGAACCCCCAGCTGCGCGCGTAGAGCCGCACATCCTGCGTAAGGCCGCGGGCACCGCAACGCAAAGCTTCGCGAATTGACGTCAGAATTGCCTCCCTTAAGTCGGACCGCCGCATGACAGCACGGTCCGGCTCTGGATCGTCAATGCTCAAGACGCGCAACACCTGCTCCGGACGACAGCGAAGAACACTGAACAGCACGACATGCAGGAATGAATAGAACCACGGGGCGTGCCGCCCGAGAAAAAGACCGGCTCTTAGCGGCCAACTCATCTGACTACGAAGCGCCACGTCATCCGTCGGGCCCAGCCCGCAGACCACACCAATTGCGCTTAGTCGCTGGGGAATCGCGTAAGCACATGCCAGCGCATACGGACCTCCCCCTGATACTCCGAGTACCGCAAAGCGAGAAATGCCCAGCGCATCCGCTGCATGCCCGACGTCCCGGGCCCAATCGATAAGCATTCGACCTGGCTGGGGATCCGAAAGTCCATAACCCGGCCGATCAAAAGCAAAGATGTGCGCGTTGACTGCGATGGCCGCCTCATGAGCCGGTGCCGCCTCAAATCGCGAACCGGGGAAGCCATGAAAATAGAAAACCGGCGAACCCTGGGGATCACCATACTCGGCGTAACCTAACTGACGTCCATCCGGAAGTCTTACCCCGCTTTCGCGCGGTCGTTGATGATCATTGCAGTGATGACCGGTACGATGCGGCCCAGTGTTGTCACTGGCGCGTTTCGCGGGCGCATTTTCGATAGCTGGGCTCATGCCGATGACATCGACACCTATCACCAGATTATTGCTGCAGTTGCGAGGATCGTCCTGCGAGTATGGTGTTACTTTTGTAGCAAAACTGCAATATTGATTTTCTAATTCCGCCAGCGCGGTGAATCAAACCCGAACTACCGGGCAGTGCGCTACCCTTGCGCCGTCCAGGCACAAATTGAAATAGCACAGACCCGGCGATGACGAGGAATTTCTTCATTTTCCTCTTCCGCCTCAAGGTCATGGCCTTGGTTTCTTATTTCAACACTGACTCAAGCGCTGGCACGGGGTCCTACTCTTATTATTGCGCCCAGTCACGCGCGCCGCGTAAACCGTAACAAAAATGCAAGATTATGCATATAGCATGCTGCAACAATTCTTACCCCACTCTCTATCGTCCTGTCGCGTTAAAAATATCTGCACTGCATGCATCTTGTCGACGCCACCATGTTCTTCTGCGACACCAGCGGTGGCGTTAAACGCTACCTGACTGCCAAGCGACAATGGCTAATGCGTGAATCTGGAATTCGCCATTCCCTCCTGGTACCTGGGCCGGGGAAAACTGACGATACGACTGAATCTCTTTATCGCATTCGCGGTGTTCCGATCCCGTTCTCGGATGGCTATCGCTTTCCAATGCTTGTCAGCGATGCCGCAGAAAAGCTTTGCGCAATGAAACCGGACCTAATCGAAGCCGGAGACCCCTACACATTGGCATGGGGTGCGCTACGTGCCGGTCGCGAACTTGGTGTTCCCGTGGTGGGCTTCTACCACTCCGATCTCCCGCGACTGCTCGGTGCACGATTTGGCCGTCTTGGTGAAAGAATGGCAGAGACCTACGTCGCCCGCCTCTATGCGCAATTCGATCTGGTACTCGCCCCAAGCCGCGCAATGGTAACCAGCCTGCATGCGTTAGGTATATCCGCGGCGCGGCATCACCCACTTGGCGTTGATACGGCCTTGTTTCATCCATATGGGTCTCGCATCGATCTGCGCACCCGGCTCAACCTGCCACCGGACTGCAAGTTGCTGGTCTACGCCGGACGTTTTGCGCGGGAAAAGAACATTCCCTGGCTATTTGATGCGCTGCGGCTGCTTGGGCCAATGTATCACCTGATCATAGTCGGCGGCGAACATGTTTCGAAATGTCCTAGCAACGTGACTATTTTTCCATATATGGCAGACTCGTCACATCTCGCAATGCTGCTTGCCAGCTGCGACGCCTTTGTTCACGCCGGCGATAGGGAAACATTCGGCTTGGCCGTGCTCGAGGCCATGGCATGCGGCATTCCCGTTGTCGGAATGGCGTCAGGTGGCGTAGCGGAGATCGTACCGGCCGGGTGCGGAGTGCTTGTGGAGCAAAAAGGAGGTGCAGCAATCGCCCAAGGTATCGACTTACTTTTCGCCTCCAACCCGCGCGCCATGGGAACATTGGCGCGATCGCACGTTTGCAGACATTACGCATGGGACCGTGTGTTTTCTGCGCTTATCGCACATTACCGCAATCTGCGCTCGACCTCAGGTCTGTCTTTGCCAGCCATCGATACGCCGCTGGAGATCGCCCATGCTCGCGACTAGGCTGACAGATACTGTCTGCGTTTCTATCCATGATGTTGCACCCGCCACATGGACCAGGTGCAAGAGACTGATCGTGGCAATGCGTCGCGTGGCAGACATACCGTTCACGCTGCTCCTCGTGCCTTCTTACCATAATAAAGTGCGCATTCCGCCCGATCCGAATTACATATCAGCAATTCGCGAACATTGGGATCGAGGAGATGAACTCGCCCTGCACGGCTACTTTCATCAGGACGATGGTCCGCCTCCGCGCACTCTGTATGACCGCCTTCTGCGACAATGGTATACGGCTGGCGAAGGGGAGTTTGCCGTCCTTGATCACCTTAACGCACGCAGTCGACTTGCAGCAGGTCTCGCATGGTTCCGGCAGAATGGCTGGCAGCCAGAAGGTTTCGTTCCTCCGGCTTGGCTACTTGGCAAAGGCGCTTGGCAGGCACTCGACGGGCTGCCGCTGCGCTACACCACCACGCTTCGCCACCTATTTCTCCTGCCGGAGAAATATCCCATTGCAAGCATGGCCTTTGTTTGGAGCAGCCGCTCCGCCTTGCGCCGCACGGCATCACACTGCTATAACGCGGCCGCACTGCACGTTGCCAACCAGTCATCGCTAGTGCGACTGGTGCTGCACCCCGCAGACGCCACCCATCCGGACATTGTGCGCCGCTGTCAAAGGCTACTCGAGCGGCTGCTCTCAGAACGCACCTGCATGACAAAAGGCGCATTCGCCAACCACGCACGCAGTGTCGTGCTGGACAGGTCTGACAGAGTACTGCGACCCGATGCCGTCTCGAAACGTACCAGCGGAGCATGACATGTCGGCGAAGCTAGCCCGCACGGGCGTAAATCTCAGTTCCGCCCCGGCATTTGGATTGATCTTAGGCCAGGCTCTTATCACCTTCGCGGATACGGCACTGCTTCTCATTGCAATTATCTCGGTGCAGCGCTCACCTGGAGGAAATTCCGCCGCCGGGGCGGTGCAGCAGCTCTACATACTGCCATTTCTCCTTCTAGCGCCGTTCGTTGGAGCGCTTGCAAACACCTCCCCTATACGGCGGATCCTGCTTCTACCCACGGTTCTCAAGATCGCGGCATGCGCTGGACTCGCATTCGGTGTCAGCGCATCAGCGACGATTGCTCTCCTCGGAATCAGCGCCGCGATATATTCGCCGGCAAAATATAGTGCGCTTTACGCAATTTTCGACGACAGAAAACTGGTGATGGCAAACGCGCTGGTGGAAGGCTCGGCAGTTCTGATGGCCGTCAGCGGAACGATGGTCGGCGGATTGCTCGCCAATAATCCGCCTGCAGTGTCGATGGAGATCATGATCGGAGTCTATTTTATGGCTGCGCTGCTAACGCTCGCCGTCCCGCGACTCCCGCCGGAACGCAGCTTAAATGGAGAAAATCCATTAACCCTTTTGCGGCATTTCGGGCAAGCGGTAGCCAGGGTTTTCGCTCACCAAGAGGCGCGCTTTAGTCTGGTCGGAACCAGTGTACTGTTTGCAACCGGTACTACGCTGCGACTGCTAATTCTCGCCTGGGCCCCTGCAGTCCTCCCTGCGCACAACAAAGAGACGCCCATGATTCTAATGGCTGCCGCCTCGCTTGGCGTCATCGTCGGCGCCATGACCGCCGGACGACTGATCCCCATTCAATACGTCAATCGGGCGCTAGCACCGGGACTAGTAGTTGGA
>JAKBDW010000046.1:0-4762 GCA_021834245.1 Pseudomonadota bacterium | reverse complement strand
ACTTGCGAAAGTGTTGAAGGTGCTGGAAGGCGTTCAGGCCCACTTCAATGCGAGCCACGGCAACAAGCAAGTATCCCTGGCCGACCTGATTGTGCTGGGTGGCTGCGCTGCGGTCGAGCAAGCGGCAAAAGCGGGCGGTCACGATGTGACAGTGCCCTTTACGCCGGGTCGGGCGGACGCAACGCAAGCCGACACCGATGTGGACAGCTTCGCGGTGTTGGAGCCAACCGCAGACGGCTTCCGCAACTACCTTAAGAAAGCCTACTCGGTTTCCGCCGAGGAGCTTCTGATCGACCGCGCCCAGCTTCTGACGCTGACCGCCCCCGAGATGACGGTTCTGATCGGAGGCCTGCGGGCGCTGAATGTGAACGTCGGAAAGTCGGCGCACGGCGTGTTCACCAAGCGGCCAGAGACACTGTCGACCGATTACTTCATCAACCTGCTCGACATGGGAACAACCTGGACGCCGACCTCGGACGCGGCGGAACTGTTCGAAGGTCGCGACCGCAAATCGGGCAAGGTGAAATGGACCGCGACGCGCGTTGACCTCGTCTTCGGGTCAAACTCGCAATTGCGCGCCCTGTGCGAAGTCTACGCCAGCGACGACTCGCAGGAATCCTTCGTGCAGGACTTCGTCGCCGCGTGGAACAAGGTGATGATGCTGGATCGCTTCGACCTCGCCTGATCCGCTCACCCTGCAATCGAAAAGGCGGCGCACCCGACAGGACGCGCCGCCTTTGCATTCAGATATCGCGCGCTCTACGCCACAAGTCTTCACGCGAACCTCCCAACGGCTTGGCCTGCTCATACACTCCAGCTATTATGCTGGATTAACGAGCCGACTCCCACACGGGATTTGGCTACAAGGCATTATTGCTGCATCACTCGCCCGGGGCCACGCAAAACGAAGCTGCGAACTTTCAGAAATGGCTTCTCGATGCACCACCATGAAAATAGCGCAAATAAAATCGTAATCGGAAGGGATATGGTGACGATCATAAGCCACGACGCGTCACCTCCCAAGAAATATTGAACCGTTTGCTCAATCGGATAGTGATAAAGGAATACTCCATACGAATAGTCCCCAGAGTCAACAATTAGCATCCGGCGTGGATTTAACAGCCCCAAGCACACCGTGCCATAAGCAAGAAATATCGGTGTAAGATATGTCAAAGTATCACTTATCGATGGTAAAAACGAAGCCGCCATCAGTGATACTATTGCAAGATCAATCCTCCATGGAATTTGATCTCTGAATGAGTAAATGGTAACGCCTCCAAGAAAACATAATATCAGAATCCGCCCAGACCAGCCCCCAGGGGTTGCGGCCGTTACTCCGCTGTGTTGGTTCCAGGCCAAGACGGCTAACGTGGCCAAGGCGAAGATGGGTATCACCCGCAGGCGTAAGCGAAAGAACCCCAGAATCGCTATCACTGTGATGAGAACGTAGCACTCCAACTCGAACGGAACGGTCCAGAGCTGACCATTTACCAGTTCTGGCTGCGGATTACTTGGAAATACCCCCGGAAGATAGAAGTGAACCCAACCTATAGTGTTCATCAAATATAGTAAAAACTTTCGATCCGTAAAATATTGCACCAATGGGACGGTGGTCAAAAATGGACCAAGCAAGAGGGCTGAAAGTCCAGCCTCCACGACGAGCGCAGGATATATTCTAATTAGCCGCAACGTTAGAAATTTACGCAAGTCCGGATTTCTGTACATGCTCCCCGCCACAAGAAATCCGCTCAACGCAAAGAACATTGGTAGTAGTATTGCTAGGGCATGCCCGGATAGGCTGGTGCGCCAAAACTCCGACGCTGCCTTCGTGCCTCTTGAAACAGGATAGGCGTGCCAAACTAGAATTGTCACCGCCAAAATAATGCGCATATAGTCAAAACCCGATGGACGACCTCCCACTATCTTCCATCGATCATCAATCGTCATTGATCCCCCCTATATCTATTAGCGGCTTTCCCATATTGCAGGAATGAAAGCCCGATTGCGCCAAAATTGCACACATTGCTGTCCGAAGCAACGAGTCAACCGGGTGGCACCATCATCTGTGGACGGTTCCGTTTGCGCAAGAGTGGATTTAAAGACCCATGCAAACAACGTGTTATGCTCAGATTGAACGAACTATTGACCTTGATGTCCCTGCCAAAAACCGGGCGCGACGAGCGCCACCAACCACTCAGACCTGCATAGCGATCCGGCAGCATTAATGTAGCGCCGAACGACCGAAAGTGATGAAATCCATATTTCACCGGAGAAACGACCCCGGTCACTATGGACAAATTCGTGCGAATTTGTGACGGTGAACGGACTAAAAGAAAGCGAGGCGCGCTTGTTCCATTGGGGCGTTATCGGCACGGGCAGTGTCGCACTAAAATTTGTTGCGGGCTTGCGCTCATCAAACGGCGGGGTGGCTGCACTCGTAGTTGGCCGCGATGCAGGCCGTACATCCGCGTTTGCGCACAAATTAAAAATCGCGGACAGTAGCGTTGATTTATTAGCGGCGGTCACCAGACCTGATATTGACGCCTTCTATATCGCCACCCCACCAACTGCGCACCGTGAAGCTGCCTTGGCTTGCATCGCGGCAGGCAAGCCCGTGCTGATTGAAAAGCCTATTGCCGCAAATTCAGCAGATGCTGCTGAAATGGTCAATGCCGCACGCTCCGCGGGCGTGTTCGCAATGGAGGGTATGTGGACACGGTTTCTGCCGTTGCTGACCGAGTTGCGTCAGCGACTAAAGCAAGGCGAGATTGGCGAGGTCCGCAGTTTTCAGGCCAGCTTTGGCCTTCCCAATATTGCCGATGCAGGTGACAACCAGTTTAACGCCGAGTTGGGCGGTGGCGCGTTGTTGCATCGCGGCGTCTATCCATTGGCGCTCGCGCTCGACCTTCTAGGACCAGCAACCCTGTCAGGCAGCACCGCGACAATTGGTAGAACCGGTGTAGACGAGGACGTGGTGATACTGCTTCGCCATCAGGCTGGTGGTCTGTCAACACTGCGCGCAAGCCTGCGGGTGGGTCTCAGCAACGACGTTACTATCGAAGGCACGCACGGTCGCCTACATATCGCGGCCCCGCTTTACCGGCCGTGGCGCGCGGCGTTGACACCAACCAAGCCGATCCTGCGGACAAGTGGGCAGCGTCGATTTGAACTGCTGCACGAATCTTCGTTCGCTCAAGGGGCCGCACAACGACTGTCAGCGTTGCGAAGCCGGAGTACGAGCATTACCCGGCATTTTAGCGGCAACGGTTACCATTACGAGGCTGACGCCGTCATGGCGGCCGTCCGCGCTGGAGCGACCGAATGTAGCGCGATGCCGCTGAGCGACAGCCTGGCCATCGCCGATTTGATTGAGGCGGCGCGCGCCAATTGGGTAGTGAGAAAGACGTAATGACCATCGGTATCATCGGCTGCGGCTATGTTTTCGACCATTATATGGCGACTTGGGCACGGCACCCCGGCCTGACCATTGCAGGCGTCGCCGATCGCGATACGGCGCGGCGCGACATCGTCGCAGCCGCCTATAATCTTCGTGCCTACCCCAACAACGAAGCCATGCTCGCCGACCCTGACATTCATATCATTGTCAACCTGACTAATATTGAGAGCCATTACGAGATCACGCGGGCCGCCTTGGCGGCTGGCAAGCACGTCTATTCTGAAAAGCCGCTTGTGACAGACCTGGAGGAGGCGCGGGCGCTGTTTGCACTGGCAGAGGAGCGTAATCTGCGGCTGTCATGTGCACCGTCAAATGCCCTGAGTGACACCAGCCAGACAATGTGGAAGGCTGTGCGCGATGGTGCGGTTGGGGATGTGCGGATCGTCTATGCTGAGTTTGACGACAACGTCATTTATCGCATGTATCCGGAAACCTGGACCAGTCGCACGGGCGCGCCTTGGCCCTATCTCAATGAATATGAACAAGGCTGCACCTATGAACATGTCGGCTACCATCTGACATGGCTCTGCGCGATCTTTGGCCCGGTTGAAAGTGTTACGGCCTTTTCAAAAGTTGCATTACCGGACAAGACAGACCAACCCCTAAATCCCCCCGACACCCCTGATTTCTCCGTCGCCTGCCTGAACTTTGCCAGCGGAGTTGTGGCGCGCGTGACCTGTAGCATCGGCGTTCCATATGACCATCGCATGCGGATCATCGGCAATCTGGGCATGCTGACCGCTGATACCTACCGCGATTACCAATGTCCGGTGTACCTCGAAAGGTTCAGCCAATTGACATTGAATGCGCGCAAGGCGCGATCCGTCCGGACCAACAGCGTGTTGCAGTGGGCGATCGGTGTCGGTGGCAGGCGGTTGAAGCTGGTTCGCAATCCAACGCCCGGTGCGGGCGGGCGTGATGCGCGTCCCGGCCTTCGCTGGTGGTCGCCGGGCGACATTTTGCGGGCCCTGAAGCGCACCCAACTTGGCCAGCAGGACAAGACCATCGGCATTGCCGAGTTGAACGACGCCATTGCCAACAATCGCCCCAGCTTTCCGCCTCATGATTTCACGCTTCACCTGACCGAATTGACAATCGCAATCCAAAGCGCGGGCAAGTCAGGGCGAGGCACCTCGCTCGAAACCACCTTCGCCCCCCTAGCCCCTTGCCCGGAAACGCTGGCCAACGGCCAAGACTACAGTGTTGTCGCCCGCCCGTCGTGGTGGCTTCGGATCATTGAAGCGCGCCTTATTCGAATGCATCGGCACTAATACTGACCTTTGCCCCGGAGAGCCCGCGGTTGGA
>JAKBDW010000557.1:0-4775 GCA_021834245.1 Pseudomonadota bacterium | reverse complement strand
AGTGCACGACGCGGCCTTGGGGAGTGGCTGCTACAGCGTTTCAGCGGAATATATATCAGTGGATTTGTCGTTTACGTAGTTCTTCATTGGTTCATTGTGCCGACCGCGGATTTCGCCGACTGGCGCAATTGGTTGGAAAGTGACCCGCTGCGAGTGTTTGCGACATTGTTTTTCGCTAGCACTACGGTTCATGCGTGGCTTGGCATGCGCAGCGTCTTCGTGGACTATCTACATCCGCTCTGGCTGCGGCTGACGGTTAGCTTGATTAGCGCGGCTTCTTTGCTCGCATTTTTCGTTTGGTCGGTAGATGTGCTTTGGAGGTTGTCGGCATGAACATTGCCCGGCGGCGTTTTGATTGCCTGGTAATCGGCGCTGGCGGAGGCGGTCTGCGCGCCGCGTTGCAGCTAGCCCAAGCAGACGCGCATGTCGCGGTTGTGTCGAAGGTATTTCCAACGCGTTCACATACAGTTGCCGCCCAGGGTGGCATGAATGCCGCGTTGGGAAATGTGTCGCCAGACAACTGGCACTGGCATATGTACGACACGGT
The DNA here is from genome assembly GCA_021834245.1 of Pseudomonadota bacterium. Lineage (GTDB taxonomy): Bacteria > Pseudomonadota > Gammaproteobacteria > Acidiferrobacterales > UBA6901 > JAJXUF01. The sequence goes on along the minus strand of JAKBDW010000557.1, from coordinate 4,228 downwards.
GAAGGGCGGCGACTACCTGGGCGACCAAGATGCAATCGAATACATGTGCCAGGAAGCGCCTCGCCTGGTGATCGAGCTGGAGCATTATGGTGTGCCGTTCACCCGACTGCCGGGAGGGCGCATATATCAGCGCAAATTTGGTGGGCAGAGCCAAAATTTCGGAGGTGAACAGGCGGCGCGCACCTGCGCGGCGGCCGACCGCACAGGCCACGCGATACTGCATGCGCTTTACCAGCAGAACATGCGCGCCCAAACACATTTCTTCGACGAGTTCTTCGCCGTAGAGCTGTTGCGCGATAGTGCGGGCTATGTGTTGGGAGCTCTGGTTCTGGAAATCGAAACGGGCGTGCCACTCATCATTGAGGCGCGCACCACCTTGATCGCCACCGGAGGTGCCGGGCGAATCTATCGAACTGGAACTAATGCCATGATCAATACCGGCGATGGCATGGCGATGGCCTTGCGCGCCGGCGTGCCACTCGAGGACATGGAATTCATCCAGTTTCATCCGACAGGCATCGCTGGGCAGGGCATGCTGATCACGGAGGGCGCGCGTGGCGAAGGAGGGTACCTTGTGAACGGCAAGGGCGAGCGGTTCATGGAGCGGTACGCACCGCATGCCAAAGATCTGGCAAGCCGCGATGTCGTAAGCCGGGCAATCGCCATCGAGGTGCGCGAAGGGCGGGGCTGCGGCCCAAACAAGGATCATGTGCTGCTCAAGCTGGATCACCTGCCGGCTGATCTGATCAAGAGCCGTTTGCCGGGCATCCGAGAGACCGCTATCCGATTTGCCCACGTTGATCCGGTGGAGCGCCCGATTCCAGTTTATCCGACCCTGCATTACATGATGGGAGGAATCCCGACCAATCGCTTCGGTCAGGTTGTGGTGCCGGAACATCACGGGCCGGAGGAACCGGTGCCTGGACTGTATGCCGTCGGCGAATGTGCGTGCGTATCCATTCATGGCGCAAACCGCCTGGGCGGGAACTCATTGCTCGACATTGTCGTCTTTGGGCGCGCTGCAGGTGAGCACATGGTGCAATATCTGAAGGAGTATCCGTATCACCGACAGCTGGATCAGGCGATCGTGGAACGTGCCATGCAGCGTTTGACCCGCTGGGATCAGAAGGGTGACGGCGAGTCGGTGGACGCCCTGGGGGATGAATTGCGCCGCACCATGGAGACTTATTGCGGTGTATTCCGTACGCAACAGGTGTTGGACGAAGGGGTGGGTAGGATTACGGAATTGGCGCAACGCCTGGCGGGCGCGCGACTCAAGGACCATAGCAAGGTTTTCAATACCGCAAGGATAGAGGCGCTCGAGCTGGAAAATCTGATGGATGTGGCTTTGGCCACGGTTGTGTCAGCAGCAGCGCGTACGGAAAGCCGCGGCGCGCATAGCCGCGAAGACTATCCGCAGCGCGATGATCTGAAGTGGCTAAAGCACAGCCTGTATTACAGAGACGGGCAGCGGATGGACTACAAACCGGTGCGGATGAAGCCTCTTACGGTTGAGAGCTTTCCTCCAAAACCGCGCCTCTACTGATTGGAGTGGAAGCGGCGTCACGATCGCGAGGAGACATAGGAAATGAAATTTTCTATCTACCGTTTCAATCCGGAGCAGGATGCGCGGCCGTACATGCAGAAGTATGAACTTGCCGACGACCACGGCGCAGTGATGCTTTTGGATGCGCTGCTGCTGTTGAAGGCGCAAGATGACGGCCTTGCCTTTCGCCGCTCATGCCGCGAAGGTGTATGCGGATCGGATGCCATGAACATCAACGGCCGCAACGGTCTTGCTTGCATAACGCCACTGCATTCGCTGTCCCAACCAATCGTATTGCGCCCGCTACCTGGGTTGCCGGTAATTCGCGATCTGATTGTAGATCTGACGCAGTTCTTCAAGCAGTATCGGGAGGTGAAACCGTGGCTTATCAACCGCGATCCGGTACCGGAGATCGAGAGATTACAGTCTCCCGAAGAGCGTGACCGCCTGGACGGTCTGTATGAATGCATTTTGTGCGCGTGTTGTACCACTGCCTGTCCGTCATTCTGGTGGAATCCAGACCGGTTTCTTGGACCCGCGGCGCTGCTGCAAGCGTGGCGCTTTTTGGCCGACAGTCGTGACCAGGCAACTGGTGAACGTCTTGACGGTCTGGAAGATCCCTATCGGCTGTTTCGTTGCCATACAATCATGAACTGTACCGACGTTTGTCCAAAGGGGCTTAATCCGGCGAAGGCTATTGGACATATCAAACAGATGCTGGCCAAGCGGGTGCTTTGATCAAGGGCTATCGCGCTTCCCTTACTTGTGCATAGCCGAAGCTTGTTTGAATTACGGCATCACGTCGCCGGATTCGGGTCGTTCATTCGGCCGCGCCCACGGCTGAGGTTCGGTGAGGCTGATTATGATTGGCGGCTGCCATGTTAGGTACAGAGATTCGACATGATGGATTGCTAGTCTAGCAGCTTGAGCGTATGGACAATGGAATCCGCTGAGCACATGAACCGACTTCGCTGGCGTTGCCGGCGCGGGATGCTTGAGCTTGATGTGCTGTTGGGAGAATTTCTGGCGCATCGTTATACAGCTTTGTCTGCTACCGAGCGGTCGGAGTTTGAGGCAATGCTTGATGAGGCGGATCAATCGCTCAGCAGCTGGTTCAGCGGCGCTTCGATACCGCCTGGTAATTTCCAGTCAATTATCAAGAAGATACTGCAAGTATATGAATAATAATGGGAAAGATAATGCTTTGAGATGTGCGTAAAGCCCGGTCCGGCAATATAAATCTGTCAGTTTTGTAATGCGCTACATGGCAACAGTCGGCGTTGCGCTTCTTGCGCAAGCAGGTCTGTATCAGCGAGTTAATGTTTCAGGCTTACGACCATGTGTCTGCATCGGCTCTCAAAGAGAGACAGAGGTCGTAACCCGCGAGACCGGCAAGCGATCTGTGGCTTTTTGATATTGCGCTAATGGCGCGAGACATTGAGTGCTATCAATTTGGCGTTAGGGAGAGAAGCATGAAGAATTCGATTAAGGTTGTTCTGCTGCTGCTTGTCGGGTGGCAAGTAGCTTGGGCGCAATCAACCCAGGTAGTGGATATTCCTACCCGGCCGGGTGTGACCCAGCGATTTGTTTTAATTACGCCCGATCATCCGCGCGCTGCCATTATCCTGTTTGCCGGTGGGCATGGCGGTTTGCGCATTACTCCGGAAGGTAAATTTCGCTGGGGGGCCGGCAATTTTCTCGTGCGTTCCCGCAAGCAGTTTGCCGCCCAGGGGCTGACAGTTGCCGTTGTCGATGCCCCGAGTGATCGCCAGAAAGACCCTTATCTGACCGGGTTTCGCCAGACGCCGCAGCATGTGCAGGATATTCGTGCCGTCATCGCCTGGTTGCGGCAAAAGTCTGACCTACCTGTGTGGCTTGTGGGCACCAGTAATGGCACCAAGTCGGTGGCCTATATTGCGACGCAACTACCGCGCGCCAAAGGTGGCCCCGATGGCATCGTACTGACATCTACCATTCTCAAGGATCCGGATCACCGCGCCGTCCTTGATATGGCACTGTCGGACATCTCGGTGCCGGTGCTGGTTGTGCATCACAAGTATGACGACTGCCCGCTATGTCCTCCGGCCTTGCTCGGCCAACTCATGAACAAACTGAGCGCCAGCCCGCGCAAGCAGCTAGTTTTGGTTACCGGGGGAGTGGAGCGCGGAAATCCGTGCATGCCTTACGCTCACCATGGTTTCAACGACGTAGAATCCAAGGTGGTCAAAAAGATTGCACTGTGGATCACCCAGCCGGCAGGCAAGGTGTGAAGCGTCACGGGGTGATATCTGTCAGCATGATCACGAGGCGGCCATGAAATTGTCTGCTTGCGCGCGAGCCACGTATTCGCGCGTACGCAACGTCATTAGGATACCCAGTTGCACCAGGGCCACCAGCAGGCCCACGGTGAAAACAAAAAGCACTAGCTGGGGAAGCGAAAAGGGGGATCGCATCACTCAGGTACCGGGTCGCGCCGACCAGCAAGTGGAACCAAGACTGCGCATGCCGCTATTGTGTGCCAGTCCGCCCGTGAGTTCCACTGCATTGGTATCTGGGAGCGGTTTCATGCAATGGCGCCACGTTTTTCATGCCAGCGTTCTCACCGGTGCATGTCAGCGACACGGGTGATGTCTGTGCCTGTCGGAACAACAGTCGGAGTAGTGCCGATAATGAGATATGTGG
>JAKBDW010000434.1:0-4782 GCA_021834245.1 Pseudomonadota bacterium | reverse complement strand
GATGGCGTTCTTCGGTCTCCATTGGTCGGCCACAAAAATTACCGCCCCCGGCTTTCCAGCCACGGGAAGAAAATATGTGCTCTGCGCGCCGAAGGTCTTTTCCGCATCCGGCCCGCGGCAGGGATTCCCCAGAATCTTCCATGGCCCCGTCAGCGAATCCGCCACCGCTGCCACTGCGGGATTCGGCGCCCAGCCCGTTGTGTGCGAGCCAATATAGAAGTAGTGCCCGTTCGCCTTGAAAACTGCTGGCGCTTCCAAGGCATCATGGATAAAAATCCGCGTGTAATGGCCCGTGGTATTCAGGTAATCCGGTGTCAGCTGCGAGAGGTGCTGCGTCTGATTATTTTCTGATGTTGTGATGAGATACGCCTTGCCATCGTCATCCTGGAACAGTGTCATATCGCGCGACATCTGCCCATCCGGCCTGAAACTCCGAAGAAATTTGTAAGGTCCCCCTGGTCGCTTGCTTGTGGCCACGCCCACGCGCGCTGACGCATAGCCATGACCCTTCAGCTCCAGATGGAACCACATTACGTAACGCTTCGTCTTCGCGTTGTAGAGCACCTTCGGTCGCTCAATAATCGACCCCGCCTCGATATCGCTTCCCGCCTTATGCGAAACCTTCAATGCAATCCCGTCGTTCTTCCAGTGGTAAAGATCCTTTGACTGATAACAGGAAATTCCTACGTTTGCTTTGTTGCCAGCACTTCCCGCAGTCTTGAACTCGCCAAACCAGTAATACGTTCCCTTGCGATAGAGGAACCCCGCGCCATGTGCATTGATCGGCACACCGCTCGTGTCATACCAGATTGCCCCGGGATGGAATGCGTCTTCGGCACCCGGCATCTTGTGACCACCCAGTGCGCCTGCGAATGCGGCACCTCCGATAAGCATCCCCACCAGAAGAAGCAAAAATCTGGATTGCCTTGTAAACACCTTCACACTCTCCCTCTTCCCTGAATCATTGTCCACTACTAGCGAATGCACACAACTCGATCACCGCTTCGATGCTCCCTGCATCACAACAGGTAATGGCTCGGGAATCGCCTCTCCATCCTTGCGCGGATCCGACGCGCCGAAGTTAACCCCTGTCGTAAAATCCCGTTCCGTCGCTTGGCCGCCGCCCATGTGCGCCGAGTAGTCGCCATCCACTTTGATCAAGTGTCCCCGCGCCGCCAATGCCTGCCGCACGCTAGCCGGAATGCGATCCTCCACCTCCACGTCGCAGCCCATAAATGTTGCCTTGGTGAAGCGTGCCGCTTCCAGCGCCGCCTGAATGTTCATCCCAAAGTCCACAATGTTCGACACAAACTGCGCGTGCGCCTGCGCCTGATTGAAGCCGCCCATGATGCCGAATGCAATGCGCTTGTCTCCCTTCGACATGAATGCCGGAATGATGGTGTGCAGCGGGCGCTTGTGTCCTGCAAGAACATCCGGCGAACCCGGCTCGAGATTGAAGAGCGCGCCGCGATCCTGAAGAACGAACCCCGTGCCATCGGCGACCAGTCGCGAACCAAACTCCTCAAAATTGCTTTGGATCAATGACACCATATTGCCCTCGGCGTCAACGGCTGTCAGATAAGTCGTGTCGCCCGCAGGTGGACTGCCCGACGCAACCGAGCAGTTCGCGTGTGCCATGTCGATCAGCTTCGCGCGTTCGCGTGCGTAGTCCTCTGAAAGCAGTCCCTCAATCGGAATCTTGCTGAATCGCGGGTCGCCAATGTAGCGCCGCAGGTCTGCATACGCCAGTTTCTTCGCCTCGATCATTACGTGCAGTGCATCCACGGAATTATGCCCAAACTTCGCCAGCGGAAACTGGCTCATCAGGTTCAGCATCTCCAGCGCCGCAATACCCTGCCCATTCGGCGGCAGTTCATAAACTGTCCACCCGTGATATTCGGTCGAGAGCGGATCAACCCATTGGCTTGAGAATTCTGCCAGGTCTGCCGCCGTCACTGCTCCATCTTTACGCTTTGACAAAGCCAGAATGCGCTGCGCCAGCGGCCCCTTATAGAAGGCGTCACGCCCTCCATCCGCAACCAGCGTAAGCGAGTTCGCCAGGTCAGGATTTCGAAAAATCTCCCCCACCCTCGGTGAGTGTCCGTCGATGAGATAGACATGTGCCAACTCGGGATTCTTCGCCAGGAATCCCGCCGCATTCGCCCAGTAGGCCGCATCCCATTCGGGCACGGGAAAGCCTTCGTTCGCATAGCGAATCGCCGGCTGCAGGTCCCTGTGCAATCCCAACTTACCGAAGCGGCCCAGCAGTTTCGACCATCCATCCACAACACCCGGCACTGTCACCGCATCAATGCCGTACATTGGCATTTGATGGATGCCCCGCACATGTAGAAACTCCGGCGTCAAGCCCTTTGGCGACCATCCGCTGGCATTCAGCCCATAGAGTTTCCCACTCTTCGCGTCATAGACAATGGCGAACAGGTCGCCGCCCATTCCGTTCATCATCGGTTCCACAACGCCCATCACCGCATTTGCCGTCACGGCCGCATCCACGGCGTTTCCGCCCATGGCCAGCATCTGCGCGCCTGCCTGCGCGGCCAGCGGACTCTCTGCCGCGACAATTCCATAGCGCGTAGTCACCATCGATCGCCCCTGGCTGCGATCCTGCGCATGAGTCACCACAGGCAAAATAAACATGAGAACAATAAAAAGTTCGACAAGCACGCGGATGCGTTGCATGGCAAAGCCTCCTTGGATCCGGGACTTCAGCCTAATGGTCCGCCACCGGGCCAATCAAGCACATATACTTCCGCAGCACCCATCCATTGACGCACACAGCACGATCTACCTACGATGCTGGTGTCCCGGTTCTGCCGATCCGCGTCCATTCCAGATTGTGCTCAGAGGAGCGAACAATGCCAAATTCCCATTCATCCGCTTGCGTTTCTCAGCCTTCTGTTCAATGCAATGAAATGTGCATAAGCGTCTTCCGTCGCGCATGCACAGCATTCCTCTCAATCGCGGCAGCCGCCATCCTGCTCTGTTCTGCAGCCTCAGCACAATCCGGCAAGTTTGTCGTCGAGCGCCCCAATCGTACCATCGTCGTCGAGCCCTACGGCCCCAACATCGTGCGCATCACTCTCAGCACACAAAAGTCCGAGGCTCTCGCGGCTCCCGGCTACGGCATCATCGGCACTCCATCCGTCACTGGCTGGACGCACAACACTGACTCCAGGGGCTACGAAATCTATCGCTCCGGCAAAATGATCGTGCGCATCGCGCCAACGGATCTCTCCACACCCCATCACATGCCGCTCGATGCAATCAACAACAAGCTTCGTCAGGAGTACTTCGGCGGCGGTCCTCATCGCCAGGGACCCTTCGATGACACCATCTCGATTGCAACTTCTTCTGGAAAGCCCCTCCTGACAATGCGGCAGTGGTCCATGTACCCCAACCAGCCGGCCCCGTCCGCCTCAACTGCTGCACAGAAGGTTGACCCCGGCTTCCGCGTCTCGGCCATCTTCGACTCTCCCGCCGGCGAGCACTACTACGGCCTCGGCCAGCATCAGCAGGGTGAGCTCGACCTCCGCGACCATCGCATTGACTGCTGGCAGAATTACGACGCGATCGGCGGCGAAACCGTTTGCGTTCCCTTCATGGTTTCCAGCCGCCATTACGGACTCATCTGGGATAACCCCTCCAAAACGACTGTCGATCTCGGCTTCAACCTGCGCAACGTCTGGTCGTCTCAGGTTGGCAATCGTGTCTCGTTCTTCATCATCGCCGGGGCAACCAGCGACCATATCTATGAAGGCTACCGCCAGCTCACCGGCATCGCACATCTACTTCCCAAGGCCGCTTACGGCTACATCCAGAGCAAAGCAATCTATCCCACGCAGTCTCAGCTCTTGGCCATCGCCAAGGGTTATCGCGACCGTCATCTTCCGCTCGATGTCCTGGTCGTCGACTTTCTTAACATGACCCATCAGGGCAACCTCGACCTCGACCCGGCCCGCTGGCCCGATCCTGCAGCGATGAACAAGCAACTGCACTCCATGGGCATTCACACGCTGCTCAGCGTGTGGCCGCACTTCGCACAAGGCACCCTCTATTACGACATGTTGGTCAGGAAAGGCTGGCTTATCCGCAAGGCGGACGGCTCGCCGGACTCTGGCGGTTTCAGCAAAGCCATCGGCCCAAACATTGACACCACCAACCCCGCCGCTGCCCGCTGGTTCTGGGACAAGATTCGCGACCGTTACGTAAAGCCCGACGGCTTCGATTACATCTGGCTCGACGAAACCGAGCCTGACATCAACCCGGAAAATGACTTCTTCTACATTGGCTCAGGCAAGCGCTATTTCAATGTCTATCCGCTCTTCCACACAGCCTCGGTCTACGACGGATTCCGCCGCGACTTCGGCGATAGCCGCCGCGTCATGATTCTTGCCCGCGCGTCTTATCTCGGCGCACAGCGCAACGGGACCGTCTTCTGGTCAAGTGACATCACCGCCACCTGGGACATGCTCCGGCGCTCCATCGCCGCCGGACTCGGCTTCACTGCCTCGGGAATGCCCTACTGGGACACAGACATCGCCGGCTTCTTCTCGCCGGAGATTCCTCCCACCTACAAGCCCGCACACACACCGCTCGTCAGTCCCGCCGGTGCTGAAGAAAACGTCGACCACTATCTCGATTACCCTGAGCTTTTTGTTCGCTGGTTTCAGTGGGGCGTCTTCCAGCCCGTCATGCGTGCCCATGGCGAGCGCATGCACAACGAGGTCTGGTCCTATGGCAGCCAGGCCGAGCCCATCCTCG
>JAKBDW010000209.1:0-4783 GCA_021834245.1 Pseudomonadota bacterium | reverse complement strand
TGAATGACGCCGGTGGCCAACTCGCGGGTGTTGACCCGAAAGTTGTAGCGCCATGCTTCAACGGTCTCCGCGGATCGAGCAAGCTCTCCAAGATGGCGGCCCTGCTGAAGCGCTCGCCAACCGATGAGTCGCTTCGCCGGAACATATTCGTCCTGGCCGCCACTCTCAACCCACGCCCTAGGTTGCCCAAAGCGGCCATCGACGCCGAAGGCCGGGCGCGCTATGCGTTCGGCCACGCCAAGTCGGATGAGGACATCCTTCTTGCGGCCAAGCAATACCTGGAGGCGATCGACGCCGCGCCATGGGTCGCCAATTACTACTACGATCTCGGTATCGTGCTCGCGAAAAGTCCGTTTCTGCGCCAGTCGATCGACGCGTTTCGGCTGTATCTTCTCGCCGCGCCCGACGCGAGCGATGCCCAGGAAGTGGAGGAGAAGAGGGCAGGCCTGAAGATGGCGCTCGATGAAATTCAGGCTGCGCGGCGGCAACGCACCCACTCAGCTGGGACGCGATCATTTCCGGCTCCGACCAAAGAGGTGCGGTCGCCAAGTAACACGGCAGACATCGGAGTCTTGCTGGTCTACAGCGCGCGGTCGAGCCCACCGCAATACAAGCTGCAAGTGCAGTGCATCGTCTATCCAAAAACCTTCCTGGTAAATTATGCGCTGGTTTCGACCGACACGGCGATAAAGCCCTGCCCGGACAGCCAGCAGTATTCCCGTCTCGCGATCAACCCGGACGGTCCCGGGCTCGTGAGCCTGACAGCGGGTTCCGGCCAAGTGCTTTTGAGCATGACGCTCGACGATCTGTATCAGGCGCGCAAGCAACTCATGGCTCGGTCACAAGTAGAGGCAACCATAGACTACGTGCCCCATTGGCATCTGAGGGCTCCGTTTTACGTCGCGATTCCTCAGAATGGAAGCACGACCGACACGGCCGGGGATGCCTTTTACCGCACAGATTGCAACGGTAATCCGGTCAATCAGGATCCGCACGCACTCCCGGATCACTTCCTGAGCTACGCCGAGGCGCAACGGAATTCCCAGAGCAAGTGGACCGATGACTTCACTCCCTGTCGGGATCAGTTTGGGGAGCAGACAGGCTACCGGTGGCTCGGAGCGAAGTAGCACATTGTGCCGCTATTCCACCGGCGCGCGAGGATCCGTCACCTAAAGGAGCTAAGTGACATTATCTAATATTGATAATATATTTTATCAATATATGATAGGGCGCCCATGGGGCCCCCGAAATCATTGACAATTCGACGCCCGACGCTCCCGCGCCGGGCGCTGACCTCCGCCGAATTTTCCCAGCTCGCCGACGTCCCGCCTGAGACCGAGTGGTTCGCGAACATCGACAACCCGCACACTCGGCGGGCGTACCGGAACGACTTGAAGGAGTTCATGACTTTCACGGGGATCCGGACACCGATCGAGCTTCGGCTCATCACGCGGGCGCATGTGATCGCCTGGCGCAAGGATCTCGACGGCCGCAAGCTCGCCCCCGGTTCGATCCGGCGCAAACTCTCGGCACTGAGCTCCTTGTATGAATTCCTGACCGACCAGAACGCGGTGCCGGTGAACCCGGTCAAGGGCGTGAAGCGCCCCAAGGTTGACAACTACGAGGGAAAGACGCCCGCGATCGCCGACAAAGAGGCCCGGCAGCTCATGAGACTCCCGTCCGACAAGACCGTCAAAGGGATCCGGGATCGAGCGATGTTGGCCACCCTCCTTTATCACGGCCTTCGCCGGGAGGAGCTCTGCCGGTTGAAGGTAAAGGACATCCACTCGAGGCGCGGTGTGCCGCATTTGCGGGTTCACGGTAAGGGCGGCAAGACCCGGTACATCCCGCTCCACGCCGGCGCCCAGGCGCTGCTGCAGGACTATCTCGACGAGGCGTATCACGCCGCCGACACCGAGGGCGCCCTCTTCCGGCCAATCCGCAACAACCGAACCGGGCGGCTCGGTGATTCGATCACGCCTGATGGTGTCTACAAACTCGTGCGGCGGTATGCCCTAGGACTCGGGCTCAAGATCGGCGCCCATGCGCTGCGCGCGACCGCCGCCACCAACGCGCTCGACCATGACGCCGACATCGCCAAGGTGCAGGAGTGGCTCGGGCATGCGAATATCGCGACGACGCGGATTTATGATCGGCGGCGTTCCAAGGTGGAGGATTCACCGACGTTTAAGGTTTCGTACTAAGCCACAGACCAACATGGTCTCATTTGCACTGCCAGCGCGGTCTCGTTGCGCCACTATTGCTGACGGATACCGCCAACTCTCATTATTTTGAGCTTGTCTAATCGGTTGACATGTCTTTGCGCAATTTCTCTACTGCAGCACTCATACCCGCTAGATAATCCTTCTCAAGTGACCCCAATATCCGAAACGCGCTCGCTCGCCCCGTCGGGCTCTCCGCATCCAAATCGGCGCCGGCGCGCCGAAGCGCCGACGATGCCGTCTCGGAAAACTGGTCAACAATTTCGGGCATCGCCATAGCCATTCCATCGTCGTATTGCTCCAGGCCAAGCGCAATAAAAAATGAACGGATGGCCTGCGAGCCATCAGATACGCGGGAGTTCCAGAGCAATTCCGTGAGTGCCGCTCCATCGGCCACCCCGCCGATAAGCAGCTCTATGAATTGCACTAGGGCCACGTGACTAATCATCATATCGGCAATCCACGGATACTTGCAGTTAGCCACCGCCGATTGCAGTTTGCGATCCGCGGTCACAAAAAGAGTGCTTTCCGATTTCTCTCCTTCTTCCGCGAGCATGGATAATTGCATCGCGTCATGTTCAATGAGGATGGGCCCCTTCCCTCGCGCCAACGATCCAGAATATGCAGACTCCAAAAGTGAATAAAGATATCCGTATTTGGGGCCTTTAACTGCATTGACTACCTTGAACCCCTTCTTGACAAGCCATTGACCGAGCTCCGTCTCGGTTTCATAGGGTGCACATCGCCTTAAATATTCGGCAAAGGTAATGTGCTCATGGTTGATAATCCAGTTAGCGTATCCGCCCACAAAAACGTTTACGTTTGACACACCGTGATATAGCGCATCACTCCGGACAACGTCCGCAAATTGCGCCCCGACTTGCTCACTGTATGCCAGCGCATTAGCGCGGTGGCTGATTACCTCATTTAAGTACGCGGTGCATATATTGAATTCAATTCCTACGGCCGCGCGTGTGGCCGCTGCCTGAAGTTTATCTATAGATCCAACATAGGCAGCGCTAAGAGGATGACCGTCGACAAGCATTGGAAGAACGACGCTCGCATCGAAATACAATCGTCTGGGCAGAATCGCCTTGTGTAAAAGAACCGACCGTGGTGATTGAAAAGCCAATTCCAGCGCGAAGCTCACGCGACCAAGGTCTCCCAAGATAGCGGCCTCCTCATATGACGGACGCTGAAACATACTTTGGCAGACTACAAGCAGCCGCTGCTGGTCAAAGGTTCGTAACCCCGTTGTACACTCGCGCAGTAATGCCTCAATCGCGACTCCTTCTGGCACGCGCGATGCAGCAAAGGCTGCGCCCAAATCCCATCCTCGCCGTATAATGATCTGACTAAAGAAGTCGTGTATGGCTGTCTCCACCTCCGCGCTGATAGTCCATCCCTCCTGGAGGAAGGCGCGATTCCGTAAACTGGTTTTCAGAACGTCCATTGCGTTCGCTAGCGAGTCCTTTGGAGTGGGCGCAGAGATCCACGAGAACGCCACGCCACGACCAGTGTCTTGTTTATGTTTGCGAGATAAGCCCGCCTCGCACAGTGACTTGAGGGCGTCGTCTACTATAGCCAGTGCCGGCTTTCCATGTAATCCAATCACGACCCGTATCTTTTCTACTAGCTCACGCCTAGTAATCGCGTGTGGTGCGGCTTCTTGGAGAATTGCTGATATTATTCCTTCAATTACAGCTGTACGAAGAGCCATTGAACCGTGCGAGGTCTTTGCGCGCGCGTAACAGGCTGCGAGGAAACGTTTCGTTGAGTCAAAAGGGAGCGGACCCGTCGGCATTACATGATCTGCAGTGGGTCCGCTTTCCTGGACATATTTGGCCATGCCGGCCCACAAAGCCTCATGATCATTCGCGGGGTCATACTGCACAATTTCGATATTTAGACGATTGGCCCGCTGCAGGAATTCCGATTGAACGTTGAACGGAATGAGCGCCATGTGCCGCCCCGGGGGAGCTGCCCCGACCTTTTTATTGAGTTCCGAGAGCACGTGCCTAATGGCTGGATCATAGAAAGAGAAGCCAATAAAAAGCAGATTTCGACGCATAAACATCGCCCCGAGCAAATCGGCGTATACGTCACTCTTCAGGAGTTCCTGAAATTGTTGTTCCGAAAGGACGACAGACTCCGGTATCTCTATCGCGCCGTGGATCCGAGCGACAAAGAAATTCTCGTCCCACTGCGCTTGCTTAAATGACTGGTCTCCGAAGCGATAATCGCGGGCAGCGATTCCCGTCGCAACAGCGAACGCATCGTGGACACTCCGGTCAAAATTTGTAGTGAGACAAGCGCGACACGGTAGTTGAGCAAAGGATGCGAGAGGGGAGGATTCATACCCGGACAGAAGGCGAACTAATAGATTTTGCTTATCCCCTTCTAGCATTTTTTTTGAAAGTCGAAAATAGTCGTATGCCCGCGTGAAATCGCCATCATTTACGCATTCCAGCATCAGTTGGGTGGTTAGCGAGTCTTTGCTTCGCAATCCTTCAGCCAGTTTCTCCGTTAAGCCCTTCCACGCGGGTAATCCCGCTCGCGCA
>JAKBDW010000030.1:0-4788 GCA_021834245.1 Pseudomonadota bacterium | reverse complement strand
GCTTAGTACCCCATTCCGGCATAATCGCGTAACCACCAGATTCGCGGATGGCAATCGATGCTTGCGACGACGGATCGTGCACGTCGCCGAATAGCCTTGCATTCGTGGGACAGGCAAGCACGCAAGCTGGTTTACGCTCGCTTTCCGGCAGCGATTGGTCGTAGATTCGGTCCACGCACAAGGTGCATTTCTTCATCACCTTCTGATGCTCGTCAAGTTCGCGCACGCCATAGGGGCACGCCCAGGAGCAATATTTGCAACCGATGCACTTGTCGTAATCCACCAGCACAATCCCGTCCTCGACTCGCTTGTAGCTTGCGCCCGTGGGACACACCGGTACACATGGCGGATCTTCGCAATGCAAACAGGACTTCGGAAAATGCACGGTTTCGGTAACCGGATATTGCCCGACCTCAAAGGTCTGAACGCGATTGAAAAATGTACCGCTTGGATTTTCTCCGTAGGGCCTGTCGTCAGACATGAAGCCCGCGGCTCCCGAGGTATTCCATTCTTTGCAGCTCGTTACGCAAGCGTGGCAGCCGACGCAGACATTAAGATCGATAACCAGGGCCAGTTGTGTCATTTGCGCTTCTCCTTGCCGGCAAAGTAGGCCATCCAGGGGCGACGCTTACCGACCCCTGGCGCTGGCGGCAGCGGCGCAAACTGCGGAAAGCTTTGCTGCTCTTCACTGTCTTCGGCTTTGTAGACCCGGACCCGCACGTCGTACCAGCCAGCCTGGCCAGTCACCGGATCCGAATTGGAGATATGCGCGCCTTCGGCCGTTGGCGGCAACTCTTCGGAGATAACATGGTTTAGAAGAAAGCCCTTGCGCGCCTCATTCGAACTAGGCTCGAGATTCCATGCACCGGCCTGTTTGCCAATTGCATTCCAGGTCCAGACCGTTCCCGGTTCTACCGCCTCGCTGAAACGACACATGCAGCGCACGCGACCCCACATGGACTCCACCCAGACCCAGTCGCCATCGAGAAACCCACCTTCTGCCCCAAGCTTCGGGCTCATATAGAGGTAGTTGTGTGTGTGAATTTGACGCAACCATGCGTTCTGCGAATCCCATGAGTGGTACATCGCCATTGGGCGCTGGGTAACGGCATTCAGTGTGTACTTACGGCGATCGCTTAGCAGCGCTTCCAGGGGTTCATGGTAGAAGGGTAATGGATCAAAGTAGGTTTCGATGCGCTGACGCAAGCGCTCGGGGGGCTGTTTGCTCTTTCCCCGTCCCTGCGCTGCCAGTCGGAATTTCTGGAGCACTTCGGAATAGAGATGGATCAGAATCGGCTCTGCATAGCGAGTCAACCGGTGACGCTGCGCCCATTCCAAATAGCCCTTGTTCCAGTTGCGCATGTACTGGTACGACCGCGGCAACTCGTAGTGGTATACACAATTGTTCTTTTCATACATCTCCCACTGACGCGGGTTGGGTTCGCCCTTCATGAACTTTTCACCGCCCTTTCCGCGCCAACCAGCAAGGAAGCCTATGCCAGAACCAGGTTCGGTTTCGTAGTTGATGATGAACTCAGGGTAGTTGCGGTACTTGCGCGCGCCATCTGCGTGAACAAACGCGGGCAGTTGCAGCCGCGTGGCCAGCTCGATCAAAACCTCCTGGAAGGGCCGACACTGCCCGGTTGGCGGCACTACGGGAATACGCACTGAATCCACTGGACCATCGAATTCTGAAATGGGCCGGTCAAGCATGCTCATGACGTCATGGCGCTCTAGATAAGTCGTGTCCGGCAACACCAAATCGGCGAACGCCACCATCTCCGATTCAAAAGCGTCGCAGACGATAAGGAAAGGGATCTTGTATTCCCCATTGTCATCCTTGTCATTGAGCATCTTGCGCACTTCAACTGTGTTCATCGCCGAGTTCCACGCCATGTTCGACATGAAAATCAGCAATGTATCTATCCGGTACGGGTCGCCACGCCAGGCGTTGGTAATGACATTGTGCATTAGGCCGTGCACGGCGAGCGGATATTCCCAGGAAAACGCCTTGTCTATGCGCACCGGTTCGCCCGCGTCATCTACGAAAAGATCATCCGGCTCGGCGGGCCAACCAAGTGGCATGCCATCGAGTACCGAGTTCGGCTGAACCGCATCCGGACTGTTCGGCGTTTTGGCACAGGGCGGTATCGGCCGCGGAAATGGCGCCTTATGACGGAAGCCACCCGGACGATCTATCGTACCGAGCAGGCTCATAAGAATGGAAAGTGCGCGAATAGAGTGAAATCCATTCGAATGGGCGGCAAGGCCGCGCATCGCATGAAATGCCACGGGGTTGCCAGTAACGGTTTCGTGCTCTGCGCCCCACGCGTCGGTCCACGCGATAGGCAGCTCGATGCGGTTGTCCCGGGCAGTCACTCCTATTTCGTTCGCAAGCCGACAGATGGTTTCGACCGGCACGCCAGTGATACTTGCAGCCCACTCTGGGGTGTAGTCCTTAACGCGGTCCACCAGCAGTTGAAACGCCGGCTTAACCGGGGTCCCGTCCGGCAACTGAAACTCGCCAAGCAGACGAGGATCAGCGCCCTCAGTATGGGTCCTGACGGCACGGCCGCTGTGCCGGTCCCACCAAAGCTGGTCTTGCGGATCAAAACAGCCCTCTTCCTTCTCTTCGCCGGTACGCGCAAGAAGACCAAATTCGTCGCTGTCCGCGTTGGTGTTTACAAGCTGCGGACCGTTCGTGTACCGCACCAGAAAATCGCGGTCATACAGGCCTTGGCGAATAATTTCGTGAACCAGCGCAAGGATCAAGGCCCCGTCGGTCCCCGGCTTGATCGGTACCCACTCGTCGGCAATCGCAGAATAACCGGTGCGTACCGGGTTGATGGACACAAAGCGCCCACCCTCGCGTTTCAACTTGGATATGGCGATCTTGAGAGGATTGGAATGATGATCCTCGGCAGTGCCGATCATGACGAAAAGCTTTGCGCGATCGAGGTCGGGTCCACCAAACTCCCAGAACGATCCACCGATGGTGTAAATCATTCCCGCGGCCATGTTCACCGAACAGAATCCGCCGTGCGCCGCATAGTTCGGGGTACCAAACTGCTTGGCGAACAGACCCGTGAGAGCCTGCATCTGGTCTCGACCGGTAAACAGTGCAAATTTCTTGGGATCACTGGCGCGGATCTTGCCCAGGCGCTCCGCCATCAACTCGAAGGCTTGATCCCAGCTGATTTCCTCAAATTCATTTGCACCGCGTTCTGCACCCGGCTTGCGTCTCAGTGGTTTTGTGAGACGGGCAGGCGAATACTGCTTCATAATGCCTGACGCACCCTTGGCGCAGATTACGCCCTTGTTAAGCGGGTGATTCGGATTTCCTTCAATGTAACGTACCTCGCCATCGCGCAGATGCACGCGGATACCACAGCGACAGGCACACATGTAGCAGGTAGTATTCTTGGTTTCGGTACGGCCAGCTGGTACGCGCAGCGGATTTGATGAGACAGTCATTACGATATTTCCATCAGGGAAATTAGCGTAGGACTATATAAATCGTACTAGTTTTGCGCCAATTAGGATTATTAACGGGTATATAAGGGCATACTAATATATGACGGCCCCACCAAACCGTACTAATCATCGCAGAATTGCGGTCGGCCGCAATCCGCTGGCTCCACACGAATATCTCGCAAAAATACGACTGGTTGCAACCTCTCTGTTAGTAACCCTGCTTTTTTCGAACACCGCACATGCCGCCTTGTCGCTTGGCGCCGGCCGGGACATCCACTTCGCCCCCGGCACGCAAGGCCTGTTCCTGAATTACCGGCAACACAAATCGCATTTTGATTTCTTTGTTGATGCCTGGCGCGGAGAATTCTACGGTCGTGCCTACGGAATTGATTACCGCTGCGAATATGGAAGATCGTTGTTTGCGTTCGGCGGGGCATACTTGTCAACGGTGACACATCTCAATGGGACAAAGGGAAATTTCGCAATACGCCTGGGTTACCGACTAACGAGCCACTGGAGTCTGAATCTGCGTCACTTTTCCAACGGCAAGCAAATATTCCTTTGGACCAGCAAACCGAACGACGGCTGGAATTTTGTAACTCTTGATTACACATTCGGCAGAAACCCTAGTCTAAGCACACACAATTGCCATTTATAGCTGCGTATTGTCGGCTCCCTCCCCTCACGCGATATAATTCAGATACGCAGCCACGCAACCCCTGAATTTTGCGCCACACCTAGCAAACGACACATGACCGGTTATACAGCGAGCGAGCGCACCGCACTCAAAAATGCGGTGCTGACGACACTTAGCAATTTGAAATCCGCTTTTCCGCTGGAAAAGCGGATTAGCTGCGCGACACAGGAAACGCGCCTATCCTATGTCCGCGTACTGGCCGCTTGGCTGCGAGGCGAAACGCCGCTACCGTCGATGCTTTCGCAGGATATGCTGCGTATACTCAGAGACCTGGATGCTGTCGTGACCGACAGCAGCGGCCTCAGCTGCTACCCTTTCAGTGCACGCGACCGCGGCATCCGCGTGAAATATGGCCAACACGCGGCGCAAGCGATGTGTGCCATAGACGCGCTCGCCGTAGCGCGCATAGCCCGCACTGCAACGCAAATATCAGCAACCTGCAATCATTGCCTACAGCCGGTGACGTGCGAAGTCCAGGCTGATGGCAGCCTAGACCACAGCCAGACAGACAACGCACGAGTCGTCTGGAATCGCACATTAGGCGCTGCCGGTTCCTGCAGCGACAATCTCTGCCGCAATTTGAACTTTCAGTGCAGGCACTGTCGAATCCCGGCTGA
>JAKBDW010000204.1:0-19395 GCA_021834245.1 Pseudomonadota bacterium | reverse complement strand
GGTTTGCTATGGGCGGACTTAGCATTTGGCACTGGCTGGTTATACTGGCGATTGTGCTCGTTATTTTCGGAACGAAGAAACTGCGCGGTATCGGAAGTGACGTGGGTGGCGCGATCAAGAGTTTCAAACAGGCTATGAAGGAAGAGGCGGAAGGTAGGGACTCCGAAAGCAAGAACGAGGTGGGTGACAAAAAGAAAACTGATTCCAGCAGGGTGATCGAGGGTAAGGTCACCGCCAAAGAAACCACTAAGACAAAGAAGAAGACCTAATTCAGCCCTGAGCGTGGACGCAATTCGTGTTCGATTTCGGTTTTTCAGAACTGGTCCTGATAGGACTGATTGCCCTGATTGTCCTGGGGCCAGAGCGCCTGCCGGAAGTGGCTCGCGCCGCTGGACGCTGGGCTGCCAGGCTGCGTCGTTTCATTGAGGACGTGAAGCGCGACATTGACCGAGAGGTGCAGGACGAAAATCTCATAGCCTTCCGCAAAGTGCAGGAAGAACTGACCGAGACCCGCAACATTCTCGAAAAATCCACGCGCGAGACGTTCTCTAGCCTGAGCGAACCTCTAAGGCTCGATGCGCCGACGTCGGAGTCGTTGGCACCCGCGACCGAGACACAGGGTCCAATCATCGAGTCGCCTGCGCCAAAGCCCGCAAAGCCGCGCGCGCGCAGCTCCGGCCGCAAGAAATCGTCAGCGCGCAAGCCCACTGCATCGCGTGCCACGGCCTCCAAGAAGACCACCAGGACCAAGCATGGCGGCACAAGAAAACCCCGATCACGCTGAAACCCCCGAGGGTGGGGCAGAGGGTAGCTTCATTTCGCACCTTTTGGAGCTGCGGAATCGTCTGCTTTATGCGGTAATTGCAGTGATTGTTGCGTTTTTCGCGCTGTTGCCATTCTCGGACAGAATTTATACCGTCGTGGCAAAGCCGTTGACATCGCAGTTGCCCAACGGCGCGACCATGATTGCAACCGAAGTGGCATCGCCCTTTCTTACGCCGATCAAGCTCACGCTGGCTGTGGCCATCGTAATTGCAATACCGTTCATCCTTTACCAGCTTTGGGCCTTTGTGGCCCCCGGACTTTATAGGCATGAACGCCGTCTCGTGCTGCCGCTGCTGGTATCGAGCACGTTCCTTTTCTACGCCGGCATGGCCTTCGCTTATTTCGTCGTGTTTCCCATGGTATTCCGGTTCTTTGTGCACGCGGTGCCGTCCGGCGTGACGATGATGACAGACATCCGGGCATACCTGGATTTCGTGTTCTCGATGTTTTTTGCGTTTGGTATCGCCTTTGAACTGCCGGTAGCAGTGGTTTTGCTCGCCTGGATGGGCGTGTTGAATCCAGATTCGATGGCCAAGAAGCGACCGTATATAGTCTTGGGCGTGTTTGTTATTGCTGCTTTTCTGACGCCGCCGGATGTGTTTTCCCAGACTCTATTGGCCGTTCCCATGTGGTTGTTGTTCGAGATTGGGCTCTTTTTTGCGCGGCGCGTGATCCGCGCAAAGAACGCGCGTGCCATGGCCGCCGCGCAGGCCGTCGCGGCTGCAGATGGGCCGACCAAGCCATTACGGGCTGTCAAAGAGGCTCAGAGCCGCAGTAAGCGCGCGAACAAGCCTCGGCGTAGTACTGGCAGCAGCAGTCGGCGACCCAAGAGCTGAGCGCCGGCAAAACGCTACTCGAGCTGTGTCGCCCTGGCCGGACGTTCGATGGCCACGACATCTACTTCTTGGATCTTGTTGCCGCGCAGGATTTCCATTGCAATGCGATCTCCCGGCCGATGAGCCGAAATGCGCAGCAGTGCCTGACGTGCGTCGTCCAGGCGCTTGCCATCCAACGAAAGAATAATATCCCCAGGCTGGATGCCCGCCTTGTAGGCAGGGCCGCCACGCACCACGCCCGCGACAATGACGCCTCGGACACCGGGCCTGAGCTTCAGCGCTTCGATGATTTCCGGCGTGAGAGCGTGAGCCTCGATGCCGAGCCAACCCCGTTGTGGTCTGCCGTACTGGATGATTTGTTCCATCACATTGGTGGCAAGGCTTGTGGGGATGGCAAAACCAATACCCTGGGATCCTCCGCTCTGGCTCACGATCAGAGTGTTTATCCCGATCAGATCCCCATAGGCGTCAACCAGTGCGCCGCCCGAATTACCGGGGTTGATCGGCGCATCGGTCTGTATGAAGTTTTCGAAAGTATTGACCCCCAGCTGATTGCGGCCGGTCGCGCTCACGATACCCATGGTAACAGTCTGACCCACGCCGAACGGGTTCCCGATGGCCAGAACGACGTCACCGATACGGATCTTGTCCGACTGGCCCAGGGTAATTACCGGTAGGCGCGGTAAATTGATCTTCAGAACAGCAATATCTGTGTCGGGGTCGCTGCCGATCACCTTGGCCATAGCACTGCGGCCGTCGCGCAATACGACCTGTATTGTTTGCGCCCCGCGGATGACATGGCGGTTGGTCAGTATGTAGCCCTGTTTGCTTACGATTACACCCGAGCCAAGGCTGGTTTCAAGCTGTTTGTGCGGCGCGCCCAGTTCATTTCCGTTGCCGAAGAATTGCCGGAACAGGGGGTCGCTGAAGAACGGGTACGGCTGAACCGTGACGACTTTTGCCGTGTTGACGTTAACCACTGCCGGCGCTGCGCGGTCTACGGCGTCGGCATAGGACACGGGTCCCGTTACGCGGGATGAAGGAGGTGGCGACGTCGCCTCCAGGATTTGGATGACAGGCGCCCTATGCGGGATCAACCCCGGCCAGAGAACAGTCAATATGAAAGCAGCTGCCAATCCTACTGTAATCATCTGGGCAACGAAAATTGCAGCTCGGCGTATATGCATGATCGCTCTTTAACGGTTGGGTGAAAATCCGCGCAGGGCGCATTGTCTGGCAAACCGGTATTGGCTTACAACCACCAGCCGCTTTTGCCATGGTTGGGTTTGATGTACAAGGTGGAAGCGATTTTCTTGTATGCCTGGGCTCTAAAGCGCATTTTGTCTCTTGACTGCTAGAGGGTGATGTACCATTCTATGCGCGCTTCGGAAGGCCCATAAGTATTTGCTAATCAATAAAACGTTTCTGAATCATATGGTTAGGCCTGAAAGAAGTGAGCAGTCACGGCAGAGGCCAGGTTACTTCCAGGGGGTTTCATGAGCGAAGAAGGTATAGACCGCAGCAAGCGGCGGTTTCTGACAGCACTGACCACGGGTGTCGGTGCGGTTGGCGTTGTGTATGCCGCCACGCCCTTTGTATTGAGTATGACTCCAAGCGCCCGCGCGCTCGCAGCTGGTGCGCCCGTCGAGGTGGACATCAGCAAGCTTGAGCTTGGCCAGATGCTCGTCGTGGCTTGGCGAGGTAAGCCGGTGTATATCGTTAATCGCACCCAGGCGATGCTTGATGAGCTTCCCAAGATCAATTCCATACTGGTCGACCCATTATCCAAGGTCCAGAGCCAGCAGCCAAAATATGCGGACAACCTCTGGCGTTCGATCAAACCCGAATATCTGGTAGTACTTGGCGTCTGTACCCATCTCGGTTGTGCGCCAAGCCGCGTATTTACGGTCGGACCCGCGTCGGGTCTGGGCGCGGATTGGCCAGGCGGATTCTTCTGCCATTGCCATGGTTCCAAGTACGACATGGCGGGGCGAGTATTCAAGAACGTGCCCGCGCCAATGAATCTTGCAGTCCCTCCGTATTTCTACCTGACCGATACCAAGCTTCGGATTGGTGAAGACAAGAAGAAAGGAGCCGCCTGATGCAAAAGCTGCTGACCTGGATCGATGACCGCTTCCCGCTGACCAAAGTGTGGAATGAACATCTCGCGCAATACTATGCGCCCAAGAACTTCAACTTCTGGTATTACTTTGGCTCGCTGGCCCTGCTGGTGCTGGTGAATCAGATAGTTACCGGCATCTTCCTGACGATGAATTACAAACCGGACTCGGCACTGGCATTCGCCTCGGTCCAGTACATCATGTATGACGTTCGTTGGGGATGGCTGATCCGCTACATGCATTCCGTAGGCGCCTCGATGTTCTTCATCGTGGTCTACCTGCACATGTTTCGCGGGCTGATTTACGGTTCGCACCGTAAGCCGCGCGAATTGATCTGGATATTCGGCGTTATCATCTTCATCGCACTCATGGCTGAGGCCTTCATGGGTTATCTCTTGCCCTGGGGCAACATGTCTTACTGGGGCGCCCAGGTGATCATTTCGCTGTTCACAGCCATTCCGGTAATCGGCAATGGGCTGGCTCAGTGGGTTCGCGGCGATTTCGTGGTGTCGGATGCGACGCTCAATCGATTCTTTGCCTTCCATGTCGTCGCAGTGCCCTTGATACTGATCGTGTTGGTGTTTGTGCATCTTGTCGCCCTGCACAAGGTCGGCTCGAACAATCCAGACGGAATAGAAATCAAGAAGAAAAAGGATGCCAAAGGCATTCCGCTTGACGGCATACCCTTTCATCCGTACTACACCGTCAAGGACATCGTGGGCGTCACCGTATTCTTGATGGTGTTCGCGGCGATCATCTTTTTTGCACCGGAGTTCGGTGGCTGGTTCCTGGAACACGACAATTTTGTTCCGGCGAACATCCTTGCCACCCCGCTCGACATCGTTCCGTTGTGGTACTTCACGCCGTTTTATTCGATGTTGCGTGCATGCACCACGGATTTCACCCACGGAGCGCTGTGGATCTCAACGGTACTGGTAGCGCTGCTGGCGATCTTCACGACTCGCAGTTTCAAGTCCAAAGTCATTGCGGTCGCGGTCGCGGCGGTGCTTGTACTCGGAATGTTCACGCTGGATGCGAAGCTTTGGGGCGTGATCATCATGGGGTCGTCCCTGGTCGTCATGTTCTTCCTGCCCTGGCTGGATCGCTCGCCGGTTAAATCGATCCGCTATCGCGGTGCGCTTTTCAAGTTGCCCCTTGCAGTTTTCGTCGTCAGTTTCATCCTGCTGGGCTATCTCGGCACCAAGAGTCCCGACGCAATAAATCTGTTCTGGTTCAAAAACGTAGCCTGGGC
The DNA here is from genome assembly GCA_021834245.1 of Pseudomonadota bacterium. GTDB lineage: Bacteria > Pseudomonadota > Gammaproteobacteria > Acidiferrobacterales > UBA6901 > JAJXUF01. Next base: position 14,362 of record JAKBDW010000204.1, on the reverse strand, counting down.
TCAGACCTTCACGCTCTTCTATATCGCGTTCTTTGCCTTGATGCCGTGGTATACGACCATCGATAAGACCAAGCCGGTTCCGGAAAGGGTGACATTCAAATGAAAAAACTCATTCTAAGCCTGTTGCTGGCTGTGTTGCCGGTTGTCTCCTTTGGCGCTGATGAAGGCCCGAAGCTCGACAAAGTCAGCATCGACCTTCATGACATGGCGTCCTTGCAGCGTGGGGCGCGGATTTTCGTGAACTACTGTCTGTCCTGCCACAGTGCAGCCTACATGCGCTACAACCGCATGGGGCACGACTTGGGTATCAGCGATGAGCTTGTCAAAGACAACCTGCTTTTTGCCGCCAATAAAGTCGGTGATCGCATGAAAGCTGTGATGTCTCCAGAAGATGGCAAGGCCTGGTTCGGGGTGGCTCCGCCTGATCTCACTCTCGAGGCGCGCTATCGCGGTCCCGACTGGGTCTACACCTACCTGCGCAGCTTCTACCGCGATCCGAAGGCGGTGAGCGGTTGGAACAATACCGTATTTCCCCACGTAGCGATGCCATTTGTGCTGTATGAATGGCAAGGAGAGCAGCGTGCGGTGTTCGCCAACAAGAAGATCGTCAGCCACGAGATTGTTAATGGCAAGCCGACGGAACAGGTGACCGAAGAGAAGGTGTTTGACCACTTCGAACTGGTCAAACCGGGAACCATGACCCCGCAGCAATACGATCAGGCAATTCGCGACCTAACCAATTTCCTCGTGTACATGGCTAATCCGGTCAAACTCGAGAGCATCCATATCGGCGTTTATGTGTTAATATTCCTTGCGGTATTCTTCGTTCTTGCATATCTGCTGAAGAAGGAATACTGGAAAGATATACACTGATAGGTCCGAGCAATTCAGTCCGAGGGGGCCCCTATCACGATAGGGGCCCCCTTTGCTGTTGAGCTTCGCGCCGAACCGTATGCAGGAGAATTCCGACATGGCATCTCTGGCGACCCGAAAGCACGTCATGACCCTTTATTCGGGCACGACGGACCCGTATAGCCACCGTACCCGTATCGTGCTCTATGAAAAGGACGTCGAGTGCCAGGTAATCGAGGTCGACATCAAGAAAAAGCCGCGCGAGCTCGCCGATCTCAATCCGTACAACTGCGTGCCGACGATGGTCGATCGCGACCTGGTTCTGTATGAGTCGCTGATTATCAACGAGTACCTGGATGAAAGATTGCCGCATCCGCCGCTCATGCCGGTCGATCCGGTTTCCCGCGGACGAGCGCGTCTCATGCTAATGCGCTTTGACCGTGACTGGTACAGCCTTCTGCCGGAAGTCGAGAGCGCAGACCGAAAAATCGCGCAGCGAGCACGCAACATCATACGTGACGGATTGACCGTCATCTCACCGGTATTCAAAGAACAGCAATTCGTGCTGGGCGAGGAATTCTCCCTTGTCGATTGTTCTCTTGCGCCTCTGCTATGGCGGTTGCCGGTCTACGGCATCGAACTACCGCGCCAGGCACGCCCGATTCTCGACTATGCTGAGCGCATTTTTGAACGCAAATCGTTCAAATTGAGCATTACCGAGGCCGAGCGCGACATGCGCGTACAAGCGAAATAGGCAGCAGGACCCAGCCGATGTCCACGGCCACATCAACGCGGCCATATCTGATTCGCGCCATCTACGAGTGGGCAGTGGATAATGGACTAACACCGCACCTGCTTGTGGACGCGGGTGCGGAGGGCGTCAACGTACCGTCCGCGCACGTGCGGGATGGCAAGATCGCGCTCAATATTCACCCGCAAGCAGTCCATGCTCTCGAGCTAGGCAAAGAGTATCTGCTTTTCTCGGCGCGTTTTAGCGGCCAAAGTTTCGACGTGGTCGTACCGGTGGGCGCCGTGCTTGCCATATTTGCCCGCGAAAACGGCCACGGCTTCTTCTTTCAAGAAGAATCGCCTGGTGATGGTCCATCGCCCGATGGGTCGCCTCAGGTGACACCCCCAAGCGGTAAGCCGGGCGGACGCAAGGGTCCAGCCCTGAAAGTGGTTAAATAGACGCAAGCACCGCGCTTAGTGCAGCAAGGGGTACCCTTCAAGCTGCAGTTCTTCCAGTTCCAGGCCCACTAAGGCTATTGACCCTACATGACGCCGCGCCTCGCGGTCAGCGAATTCGAATCGGTAGAATCTACGTATCCGCATCCTGCCGTCTCGGCGGGCAAAGCTTGTTCTGGCCGGCGCCACAGTTCCATCCAGAAACTGCAGGTCCATACCGGCACATTGCTCCCGCGCCAGGCGCGTCGCCAGTTCACGCGCAACCATGCCTGCCTGCCAGAACCAGGCGGCGGCAAAGATTGCGGCCAGTATGATCAGATATTGCATTCGGGCAATTGCATCACGAGAGCGCATTTCCCGCCATCCCTTGCGGCCAAACCTGGTATTTGTCAGCTATATTTTATAAAACCAAGTCATTGATTCCCTGTACGGACACCAGGAGACGCGCATGCAACGGTGGAAAATTGCTGCTTTCATGCTGCTATTTGCCGCATTGCCGGCCATGGCAGTCGCTGATGACTCCACGGTCGGAGTGTTTACCGATGTCAGTGGGAACGTGAAGATATTGCGCGGCGCCGCGTATTACCGGGCGATTCAAGGGGTAAATGTGTCTAATCAGGACATTATTGAAACCCCGTCAGAGGGATCCGCCCAGCTTGAAATGAAGGACGGTTCCATATTGCGCCTCGGACCGGACAGCCGCCTGGCTTTGTCCCAGTATCGCCTGGACGAAAGTGGTAATGTCGTGAGCGCTGTGCTGGATGTTATTTCGGGCTGGTTGCGCTTTCAGGTCGCCAAGCTGCATCAGAATGCGACTTTTCATTTTGATACGCCGGTCATGACCATCGGTATTCGCGGAACCGAAGGCACGATCGACGCGCAGAATAACCAGGGTGGCCTTTATCTCGAGAAAGGTGAAGTTCAGGTCCAGACCGAAGAACACGCCAGTGTCGGACCGCTGAATTCCCAGATAATTGCGGGACAATATATCGGGCGCGCCCGTGGGCACATGTTCAAACTTGCGGACAGCATGCCCGCGGGATTCCACGACAGGATGCCTGCCGCCGTGCGTACTCGCCTGGTGCGCCGCATCCAATTCCTGCAGCATCGCGGCGTGCGGCCGCGGTTCATCCGCCGCATGAACCGAAGCGAATCCGAGCGCTTTTTGAAAGCCCATCCCTACATGCGACAGGAGACCCGCCAGCAGTACCGCGCGCGGTTGCGCAGGAAATCGCGTTCGCGCGAAGAAATCAGGGAACGTGAACGTGTGCGTGAGCGTCGCCGTCGGCGCTAAATCCTCCGGCCGATTGATCGGAAAACAACCGCTGTACGCAATCACGCGCGTACGTAATAAGATGAATGCATGATCGAGGTCATGCATGCAGATATCACTACAATCAAAATCGACGCAATCGTAAACGCCGCCAACGAAACCCTGTTGGGCGGCGGCGGCGTGGATGGCGCTATACACCGCGCTGCGGGACCGGAGCTGCTCGCCGCCTGCCGGGTGCTAGGTGGCTGCCGCACCGGTATGGCGTGCATTACGCGCGCATTCCGGTTACCTGCCAAGTGGGTGATCCATACTGTCGGACCCGTATGGCGCGGCGGAAATAATAACGAAGCGAAACTGCTCGAATCGTGTTATCGCAACGCATTTGCACTAGCGCTGCAAAATAATGTGCGTACAATCGCGTTTCCCGCGATCAGCACGGGAGTCTACGGTTACCCCAAAAAAGCAGCAGCCCTTGTCGCGCTTGGCGTCATGCGCGAGAACGAAAGCCGTTTCGACAAGATAATTTGTTGCTGTTTCAGCGAGGCCGACAAGACGCTCTATGAAACTGCGCTAGCTTCGACATGAGTCGGCAAGGCGTGTGTCTGAAAGCACCCTTGGGCAATAGCCGAAACGGCATGGTCGCCGCTTATAGAACCCACAAAAGCAAAATCGTCGCAATGCTAGCGCACGAAGGACTCCGGTAGGCAATCAATCCGATATTTTGATCGTCGCATCAGGTTCCCCAGTCTGAAAAGGACTTTGGGCCCTAAAAGCGCCAGCCCAGTTTCACGCCATAGGTAGTATCGTCACCGGTTTTATCAGCCTCGATTGCGAAATTGATAATCGCGAAATTGAGATTTGCGCCGACGTAGTACTTAGGCTGGGAAAACTTCTCGGCCTGCAGCGTAGGAACACCCACCGGGGTACTATCGACCCAGACTCGCCCTAAGCCGGCATAAGGGGTGAACATCGCAAAACCCTTCGAAATTGAGATGTCGAGCCCCTTGGTGTTGAAATCAAGCTGATCTACGCCCTGCAACTTGGTGTAGCTAGCGCGCACGCCTATCGCCGGCTCGCTTATTCCGCCTTTGAGCAGCGCGTAGCGAAGTTCCGCACCCCATAGCTTGATGTTGCTGCTCGGCACAGCCGCGTAGAACGCGCCAATGTCGAAACCGAGTGGCAGACCCTTGAAGACATGAATCTTCGGTATCACCAGCGAACTCGGAGCGTTGTTGTTCGTCACGAGGTTCCAGGCAGTCTTGTTCTTAATCTCGGTGTCAGTGACATCAAGGCCGATATCGAAACCGGTGACGCCAAGCGGCGCCGTGGGTGTCAGCGGCTTGTAGCTTAACGCGGACCCGAGGTCCTCGGAAAGCAGACGGAAATCCGACTGCCCCGCCGCGCCAAGCGTTGTAATGTTGCTGGACGCATAGCTTGTTGGAGCAACTGCGATCAGGGCTATTATGACCGGCAAGCGACGCATGCTTCTCTCCTTTGCAGTGGGCGATGGGACACCGGAACCTGGAGATCGGGCCTTTCCCCTGACCTATGGCGTGGTGTCTCTCACAATATATATACCGCCAGGAGCAGCAAACCATAGCCGCCTATCAGAAGATAAACGGCTATGCGATTAAGGACATGCAAAACTGATCCGATATAGGCGATGTGTCCGAGTGGAATGAAATGGCCGATCAGGCCCAGGGCAAACAGTACCAGACAGATCAACGCGGTATTCTTGGACGGCGCACTCGCTTTCATGCAAATCTCCGTATTTGGATAGTATTGTCTAAAAATGCTTCGGTCAGCGTGCTGGAGGAAAAAGCTTAAGCGGGTTCAGGATTCCCTTCGGATCGAACAGATCTTTGATGCGACGCATGAGCGCGAGCGTAACAGGGTCGATGGCTCGATCGATGAAATCGCGCTTTTCGCGCCCAACGCCATGCTCGCCGGATAGCGTGCCACCTAGTTTTAGCACCAGATCGAAAACCTCGCTCAGCGCTGGTTGTGCGACTTCCGCCTGCCTCGGGTCCTGTGAGTCATAGAGCAGATTAACGTGAATGTTGCCGTTGCCGGCATGGCCAAAATTGACGATAGGGATGCCATAGCGATGGCTAAGGGCACCAAGACCGTCAATCAGATCAGCGATGCGCGAAACCGGTACGACCACGTCTTCGTTGAGTTTGTTCGGCGCGATCGTGCGTAACGCAGGCGACAACGCTTTGCGTGCCGCCCACAACGCTTTGACTTCTTCATTTGAGCGTGCCGTCTTGACTTCCAGCAGTCCCGAACCGCGAATCGCCGAGGTGACTGCCGTAACCGCGGCATCCATTGCGGCTTCCGGACCGTCCACTTCGATCATCAAAAGGGCCCCGGCATCGCGTGGCAGCTCGGTCGTGGAATAATGGCGAATCATCTCGATAGCCGCGGCATCGATCATCTCCAGCGCGCAGGGCGTAATCGGCTGTGCCATGATGCGGGCTACAGCGGCGGCGGCATCACGCACACGCGAATACGTGGCTTGCAGCGTGCGTTTGGACTCAGGTAGCGGTGTGAGCTTGAGTACTGCCTCGGTAACGACCGCAAGTGTACCCTCCGAGCCAATCAGAAGACGGGTAAGATCGTAGCCAACAGCACCTTTGGTGGTGTAAACACCAGTACGAATTTCCTCGCCGGCACCGGTCACGGCACGCAACGCCAGAACATTTTCGCGAGTTGCGCCGTACTTTACCGCGCGTGGGCCGGCGGCGTTTAGGGCAATATTTCCGCCGATGCTGCAATAGGCGGCGCTTGTCGGATCCGGCGGCCAGAAGAATCCGGAGCGGCGTGCCGCGTCTTGGACGGCCTGGTTGGTGACGCCCGGCTCTGCAATAAGCACCCGGTTGGCCGCATCAACGTTTGTAATTTGATTCATGCGTTCGAGTGTCAGCACGATGCCGCCGGCCAGCGGTACCGATCCGCCGCTGGTGCCGGTGCCGCGACCGCGAGCGGTCAACGGAATCGCTCGCTCATGACACAAGCGCACGACTGCCGCTACCTGTGCGTGATTCACGGCGAAGACAACGGCGTCTGGCACGGCATGTTTGCGCGAGTTGTCGAAACCGTAAACCCAGCAATCCGCGGGATCGGTGAACACGTTGTCCGTACCGACGATTGCGCGCAAAGCCTGCGCAGTATCAGGAGGCAGCAAGTGTATTTTTCCCGAATCCACTGTGAGTTCTTGCGTCAGGCCTTCTTAGGAGAAATTGGCAGTCAATTGATATATTCGAAAAGCTTTACAACACGCTGTACGCCACGCACATCCGCTGCGGCATTGGTGGCGATATCCCCTTCCTGCTGGTTCACCAAACCCATGAGGTACACCGACGAATTGGCAGTCACTACCTTGATGCGCGTCGGGTCCAGTCCTTTTGCCGCGAGGAAATGCGCCTTTACCTCGCCCGAAATGAAGGTATCTTTCGTTCGATCAGCCAGCGAACTAAGTGGTGCAACCCGAATCTCATTCACAATCCGCCGTATGCTTGGAATGGTTCTGATGGTGGCAAGAACGGTGTCACGTAGCTCAGGCGTTGGAGCCTCGCCCGTCAGAAGCACGATGCCGTTGATGCTCGTCACGTCAATGTGGACCTTGTCCTTCAGGTTTGGGTCCGTGTCCAGAAGTCCAGTTGCTCTTAATTCCACGGACGTATCATCAACGATCGAGCCCAGGGTCCGCCGGTCATGTGCAACCGCAGCACCGGTGGCCGCTCCGGCCACGATCACAGGCGCGCAGGCCTGCAAGCTTGCAACCAACAAGGTCGCGAAAAATACTGCAAGGGGCAAGGACAACTTGAGCCCGATGAATCTTGACGTTGGTAATCTGCTTTCATTCATGAGTCTACTCCTGTCCCGGCAGTTGGTAGTCTATCAGGTCACATTGGCAATGGATCACAAGCGCGTGCATTTTGAGTATTGCTGCAGTTCCTTTGCGCATGACGCAGATGTTGATGTCCGCCCGAAGCTAGCTTCGATGTCAACCTGCCTTCATATTCAAATACTGGCGTTGAGCGACAGCGGCTGTTTGATGCCGCTCATCAATCAAATTGACCCATTATTTATTGATTTCGCAATATAAAAGCGACCTGCTTCGCCGGAAGTCCCGACTGGCGAAAAGGTCAGGAAGACCATATCCAGTGGTTATCGAACTGATGCCGCCAATTGTCCTCACCGGGCGACATGCAGGCGTCGTAGTGTCGAATAAAAGCGGTGTTGCAACGAGACTGGCTGCATAGTGGTCCGTCGCTACGCACAATCAACCACAGTTCCGGAGTTGCCCGGAAGCATGCCAGACGCCCAAAGGTCAGTGCTGCGGTTGTGGTGACGGGGCGGATCCGCTACCACCATCGAGGGCGAATTCGCCCTTGTAGTTCAGGAATGTGTCGAGAAGTTGAGGGACGCCTTGGCGAAATTGTGCCCAGAGCAGCTGCCTGCGCAGGCGCCCATCCGGCCCGATACTCAGCCCGCTGGTGACGCCGTCAAAATGCACGCCGTTTTCGGTGCTGAGACGGTTAAGCTGGGGAATAATCGAATAGGCGTCGACACCAAGCGCGTAAAGACGATCGAGCGGCGTATGAGCGTAAAGCCAGTTACCGTGCTGCAATTCATCCCGCAGCGCTTCCACCTTGCCATTGCCGACCAGCATCCATGGCATATCGCCGAACATGATTCCGTCGAGATCGGTATCTCGCACGGGATCGCCCTTTCCGGTAAATATGTGTGATGTTGCGTAAACCGGGATTTCCATGGCGCGGTAATAGTTAAGCTGCGGTTTGATGAGGCGCCCATTGGGAGCATCAGCGGCAAGGAAGATCATGTCGATGTCTTCGCGCGGCCTGGGGTCAAATTTAAGTTTGACCTGAAGCAGCGCTTCAAGGCGATTCTTGCGCTCTTTGCTCTGGGTGATGTTGAGCAGTTGCTCAACCGGCCCCGAGTAGTCGCCCAGCCCGGGCTGATACGCGACCGATGTCAATACGATCCCTCCAAGGCGCTGCCATGCCGAACTGAAGCCGTTGGCCATGCGTTGTCCCCAAGAGGTGTTCGGGTACATGATGGCCGCGCGTCGGTGGCCATCCAGGTAGGCGCGTTCCGCCGCCTGTGCCGCTTCCTGTTCTGGCGGGAGGCCAAACTGGAATACGTGTTCCTGTGGATCGATGTTCTGGCTGGTCTGGCTCAGCAGAAGAGTCGGTACCTTGAAATCATTGGCTTTGACCAATTCATCTACCGCATCAAGGCCCAGTGGACCGACAACCATTTGCGCCCCATTGGTAACGGCTGCGTCGTAGAATTTCGTAATCTTTGTCGGGTCTGCGCCCGTATCGTAAACAGTGATTTTAGGTTTATCCGGGCTTGTGTTTGCCGCGTCCATGGCCATGAAGCCATCGCGTACGGCCGACGCCTGTGTCGCAAATTCGGATGTCAGCGGTAATAGCAGGGCAATGTTATCGACCCGCCCCATGATGCCTGGTACCGGGCTTGCAAGTCCCTTTAGAAAAAGCTCGGTCGCAGGATGGTCTGGATGCGATTTGTGCCAGTTGTCCACGGCAATCGCTAGCTGATTAGGATCGCCCGAGTTGTCAATGACAGCTATGGCAAGCTGCAGCCAGCCGGCAAGCTCCGAATTATTTGTGCGATCGAGCGCACGTTTTAGATCCGACCGGCTGAGCGTCTGCAGCACGTGCCACAATTGCTGCTGATTAGCTGTGACGTCGGCGGCAGACGCAATATAGCGCTCGCGGGCGATGAAATCGTTTACAGCATCCATCGGACGATTGAGCAAAACTTCCGTTTGTGCTCTTGTCAGGTACATGTCGGCAACCAGCGATGGATCCAGATTGTGCATGCGCGCGACCTTGCCGAGCAGCGTCATGGTCTGGCCGGAGTGCCCTTCCAATGAAGCGATGCGGGCTTCAAGAATGAGTTTGCGCGCGGAGTACGAAGGATCGAGACCGGTAACATCGATTGATTCAATTTCCTGGCGCGCCTCCCGCACCTGCGCAGCGCGGATAAGTTCGCTCACGGCTTTCAGTTGAAACTGCTGGCGCTGTGGCGGGTTCGCAATCTTTGCCAGACGATCGTATTCGCGGGCGGCAATGACATATTCCCCCGCCTGCTCGGCCTGTTGAGCGGCCGTAGTCGATAATTCCTGTGGCTGGGGGCGGAGGGGCGGCCGCGTTTCGCAACCTTGAAGTGCCAAGAAGCCTGCAAGTACGAGCGAAACTACCCAAAACGGGGTGGTGAGGATCGGTTTCATAGGGGATGTCGTATAAACTGGGTCGACAGTATCATAAAGTGGAGGCGCACGTGTCAAACAACCTCGGTGCTCAAGGCGCCCTGTTTGTGGTAGCGACACCCATTGGAAATTTGGAAGACATGTCGCCACGCGCACGGCGTGTGCTTTCCGAGGTTGATGTTATAGCGGCTGAAGACACCCGTCACAGTGCGCCAATGCTCCGGCACTTTCAGATAAGCACGCCACTCACCGCCTTTCACGAGCATAACGAGCAATCCATGACGCCTGAACTGATCAGGCGTCTGCAGGGGGGCCAGCGAATTGCATTGATCAGTGATGCCGGTACTCCGCTGGTCAACGATCCTGGCTTCAAGCTAGTGCGTGCCGCGCGTGCAGCCGGAATCTCCGTGGTTCCAGTGCCCGGACCATGCGCTGCGATCGTCGCTTTGTCTGCTGCCGGCCTACCTTCGGACCGCTTTGCATTCGAAGGGTTCCCGCCCGCCAGAACGGCGGCGCGGCGCGCGTATTTCGACGAGTTGCGCGAGGATACACGAACTTTGATTTTCTACGAGTCTCCGCATCGCGTTGCCGAATGCCTCGCGGACATGGTCAGCGTGATTGGCGCTGATCGCGAAGCGGTGCTGGCGCGTGAGCTGACCAAACAGTTTGAAACGATTCGCGCCGGCACGCTTGGGGAGCTGTGTGAATGGGTGAAAAATGACTCAAACCAGCAACGTGGCGAGCTGGTTTTGCTGGTGCACGGGAAACTTACGACTTTTCAGCAGGAAATCGATAGTCGCAGCGAGAAAGTGTTGCGGATTCTGTTGGCGGAATTGCCCATAAAGCAGGCCGCTGCGCTCGCGGCGCAGATTACCGGTATCAAGAAGAATCGCCTCTATGATCATGCGCTCGGTCTGGCGGAACGTCGCAGGTAACCTGCCTCGCTGCAACATGCTGACGCGTCAATTTGTGGTCAGGGCCGGTCGAGCTGCACCGGAGGGCGTGATCGGCGTATAATCGCGCATGGAGTCGGCCAGGCAGTCGCCGTGTCTATGGCACGGAGGAAAGTCCGGGCTCCGCAGGGCAAGGTGCCAGGTAACGCCTGGGGGGCGCGAGCCCACGGAAAGTGCCACAGAAAATACACCGCCTAAGTATTCCTGGCCCAGCCAGGGATAACGGTAAGGGTGAAATGGTGCGGTAAGAGCGCACCGCGCGGCTGGTAACAGCCGTGGCAGGGAAAACCCCACCTGGAGCAAGACCGAATAGGGGAACTATGGTGTGGCCCGCACCGTTCCCGGGTAGGTTGCTTGAGGCACGTGGTGACGCGTGTCCTAGAGGAATGGCTGCCCTCGACAGAACCCGGCTTATCGGCTGACTCCATTTTTCACTTTAAGTTATTCTTGCAATTATTTGTATTATCTCTATTTTTTTATCTTGCATTGTGTGGTTTTCCCCCGTCCACGGGCCCAATATGCCCACGGTACCGCCTTTCGTCGCCCACTCCCAACCTTTGGCGCTGTAACCTACTGTCTCCAAAAGGAGAAATTGCCCGCGCGCGGTGCAATTTTCTTGACACTGATCCGCGCGTCTATCTATAGTGTCAATTAAGTGGGAAATTGTGGATAATTGTGGAATAAAGTGCGAAAGAGAGACTGAATGTTTCGCGGCGTCAACGAACTCAATCTGGACAGCAAGGGCCGTCTCGCAATTCCGACGCGGTATCGCGAGACGCTCGCGCGCCATTGCGATGGCCACATGGTCGTGACGGTCGATCGCGATCATTGTTTGCTGCTCTATCCGCTGCCGGACTGGGAGGAGATTGAGCGCAAACTGGTCAAGCTGCCGAGTTTCAACGAGCAGGCGCGCCGACTGCAGCGCCTGTTGATCGGGCATGCGACGGAATGTGAGCTGGATGGCAACGGCCGTATTCTGTTGCCGCCGCCACTGCGCGAATTTGCAAGCCTGGAAAAGGGAGTGGTGCTGATAGGACAGGGGCACAGGTTCGAAATCTGGGATGAGGCAACGTGGAACACGCGGCGTGCGGAATGGCTCGCAGCCGGCGCCGGTGATGGGGTCATGCCGGCCGAACTTGAATCGCTGTCCCTTTAGGCTGAGGAGTGGATGCACAGCAACATCTTCCGGTCCTTCTAGAGGAAGCGATCGACGCGCTCGCCATGCGGGAAGGAGGAAAGTATGTGGACGCGACCTTCGGTCGCGGTGGGCACAGCCGAGAGATGCTCAGACGTCTTGGTCCGGACGGTCGTGTCCTGGCGCTTGACCGGGATCCGCAGGCAGTGGAAGCGGCGCGCGCGCAATTTGCCGGCGATCCACGCTTTGAGGTTGTACGAGGACTGTTTTCCATGCTGGCACAGGCTGTAGAAGATCGCGGGTGGGCAGGAAAGGTCAACGGTATTCTCCTTGATCTTGGTGTCTCATCGCCGCAGCTTGATGAACCGCAGCGTGGATTCAGCTTTCGCTATCAAGGCCCGCTCGACATGCGCATGGATCCGGAAAGCGGCCTGTCGGCTGCGGAATGGATAAACCACGCTGACGAGGCAGAAATTTACCGTGTCATACGTGAGTATGGCGAAGAGCGCTTCGCTCGTCGCATAGCGCGCGCAATTTGTGCGGAACGCACGCGCGAGGCAATTACCACGACGGATCGGCTTGCCCAGATCGTCGCAGGCGCAGTGCCGACGCGCGAACCGGGCCAGCATCCAGCGACGCGGACCTTTCAGGCTGTTCGCATTCACATCAACCGGGAGCTTGACGAGATTCGCGCCGTACTGCCGCAGGCGCTGTCAGTACTTGCGCCGCACGGGCGTCTTGCTGTGATTAGCTTTCACTCGCTTGAAGATCGCATAGTCAAGGACTTCATGCGGCACGAGTCCAGCGGTGACAGATTTCCGCCAGATCTGCCGGTAACGGCCGCGATGTTGACGCCACGTCTCAAGAAGGTGGGCAAAGCTATTCGACCAGGTGACAAAGAGGTGCAGTCCAATCCTCGGGCGAGAAGTGCAGTGCTTCGGGTCGCGGAGACTTTGCATGCATAGACGCATCGCGGTTCTCGTGATTGCAGTGATGGTCTCGGCGCTTGCTGTGGTTTATTTGCGTCAGCGTAACCGTATGGATTTCGTCGAGCTCCAGGCGCTGCAAAATGAGCGTGACAATCTGAACATCGAGCGCGGCAAGTTGCTGCTCGAAGAGGGGACATGGTCAGAACATCGGCGGATTGAGGCGCTTGCTCAAACCCGACTCGGAATGGCCATGCCAACGCCAAAACAGGTAGTCATCGTTTATCTCAATGGAGGCAACCATTGAGCCGATCGCCGAATAACCGACATCGCTGGTCCCGCTACCAGGTGGTATTGGCCTTTATGTTTTTTGGCTTCGTTCTGGTGGCGACGCGCGCCTTCTATCTGCAGGTGATCGATGCCAACTACCTGCAGGAGCAGGGGGACGCACGTCATCTGCGCATCGTCGAGGACGATTCCCATCGCGGCATGATTTTGGACCGCAACGGCGAGCCACTTGCGATCAGCACTCCAGTGGATTCCGTCTGGGCGGTTCCGGATGACTTGGCATCTGCCCGAGCCAGCTGGCCGGCGCTCGCTAGGTTACTTGGGATACCACCATCCGACCTTGCGCGCGACGTCAGGCGTCAGGCCGGTCATGATTTCATGTACATCAAGCGCGAAATTGCCCCTGAAACCGCTAAGGCAGTTATGGCGCTCGGAATACCTGGAGTTGCGCTGCAGCGCGAGTACCGCCGTTACTACCCAGCGGGACCGGTCGCAGCCCACGTGGTCGGATTCACAAACGTCGACGATGAGGGTCAGGAGGGAATCGAACTTGCGTACAACAGCTGGTTGCGTGCGATACCGGGCAAAAAACGTGTGCTCAAGGATCGTTACGGGAATATAGTCGAAAACGTTGAAAGCATATCGCTGCCGGTACCTGGCAGGAACCTCACCATAAGCATCGATCGGCGAATTCAGTATCTTGCTTATCGGGCGCTCAAAGGTGCGATTGCTTTACATCATGCACGGGCGGCCAGCGCTATAGTGCTTGACGCGCGTACAGGAGAAGTTTTGGCGCTTGTCAACGAACCGAGCTTCAATCCGAACAATCGCAGCCACCTACAAAGCAGGATTTATCGCGACCGGGCGGTAACAGATGTGTTCGAACCCGGTTCGACGCTCAAACCGTTCACGATTGCCACGGCCCTGGAAACGGGAAGGTATCTGCCGACGACGGTAATAGATACCACGCCGGGCAGTATCGAAATAGGCCACAATATCATCCGCGATGAGCGCAATTACGGACTGCTTACGGTCGCACAGGTAATCGAGAAATCAAGCAACGTCGGAGCAACCAAGATAGCGTTGTCGCTCAACCGCGACTCGATGTGGGACATGTTTCGTCGAGTCGGATTCGGTGTGCCCACTGGAGTGGGGCTGCCGGGCGAGGCATCCGGATTCGTCAATCCGCCCAATCGGTGGGTACCGGTAGAACAGGCAACGATGTCGTTCGGTTACGGTATTTCAGTTACCCCGATACAGCTGGCGCAAGCCTATGGCGGTTTGGCCAACAACGGACTGATGATGCCGGTCACTCTTCTGCGGCGCGACCAGCCGGTTGCCGGCCGGCGTATCATGCCAGCGACCGTTGCTCATGAAATACGCTCGATGCTTGAGCTCGCAGTCAGTAGCGACGGCACCGGTAAGGCTGCAGATGTCGTCAACTATCAAGTTGCCGGCAAGACGGGCACTACGCACAAGCTCGGT
>JAKBDW010000138.1:0-4820 GCA_021834245.1 Pseudomonadota bacterium | reverse complement strand
GATCTTGTGGTCGTCAGTATAGCGGTCGATTTTTCGATGCAGCAGAATGCCGCGGGTAATATCAGCAGAAAATCGACCAGTGAGCGAACCTTTTACAAAATCACCCAAAATAGCCCCCACGAGCATTTCTGGAGACTCGCTAGAAAGAAAAAGATGCGCCAGATAGTTCATTAAGGACCCGTTTTAGGGAAAAGCTCGGCCAAGGGCCGACAAGTTGAGCCATTTCTAATTTACAGGAAAGCCATGCAAGACGTCGACCAATGAACGATCATCTAACCGCCACCCGGATACAGGGCTGTCAGAACGCTATCCAAAACGAACCGCAGGACGGCCCTCCTTACAGCTGGATTCCACCAAAAGAGCAACGGGAAATGGTCGACCTGAACCGATACTGTTCAACAGATGCCCAGGTCGCTAATCGTGTCAGCCCCTACCCGATTCGTAAAACGCTCTGATTTCTGCCTCCGCCTGCGGCAGATGCTCGAAGCGATGACTGCCTCCTGAAAATACAACAATTTTTCCCTGATCCGCAAAAGCTTTTTTGGCTACGCGAAAATCTAAGAGCTCGTCACCTTCGTCGAGCAATACTAACGTCGGAATTCTGGTGTCGGATCGTTCGATCCGCAGAGACGCTAGCATGCAAACCTGAGCTTTCGTCAGCGTATAGGTCTCCCCGGTAGCATGGTTGCGATTTTCGCCGATACACTTCAACAAATCGTGTTCCGGGTAAACGGATGGATTGATCAAGACAATCGAGGCGCGGAATTGCGCGGCAAGTCTCTGGGCGTAAAGGGCGCCCAAGGAGCTTCCCACAAACATTAGATCGTGCTCATCCGCGTGCCGACGCCGTGCCTCGTAAATGTACTCGCGCAAAAAAAAGACAGCCTCGGAGACACGATGTGAAGGGTAGGTTGGCGCAAGTACTGGCACGGGCGAAAACATGCTGCGCAAAGCCGTTGCCTTTGCCGAATTACCGCCGCTGTTGAAACCGTGAAAATAAATAATCATTGAAATCATTTTCCCTGTTATCAGAAGATCCCAATTGCCTAGAAATCATCGACCAGTTTTTCTAAGTCTATCAACGCCATGCGAGACCTTTTGCAATCCGCATCTTATCATCAGCGAGTACACCTGTGTGGTATGTCCGTGTTGACTCAAATAGTTGATTTCTGCATAGTTCATAAATGAACCATTCGTCATTTTCCACAAGATCGTTTGCCGACGTTGAGGAGGGGGTGTGTCGCGCCGCCAGTCGCTTGCCGGGCCTTCCGATTGAACAGATAAT
Source organism: Pseudomonadota bacterium (assembly GCA_021834245.1). GTDB lineage: Bacteria > Pseudomonadota > Gammaproteobacteria > Acidiferrobacterales > UBA6901 > JAJXUF01. The sequence goes on along the minus strand of JAKBDW010000138.1, from coordinate 3,535 downwards.
ACTCACGCGCCTGTATCGGCATATTGCCAAGTCCCTAAGCGATATAGCCAATCACATACTGAAACCATTTGATTTGAATGAGGTCAGTTTTTCTGCCCTTATAATGACTTTTGCGTCTGCCGACAACGCGATCAGTCCATCGAAATTGTGTGACGTTACCGGAGAATCGCGAACCAATATGACCCGGATCATGGATGATTTGGAGGCGCGCGGATTGATACGTCGACAGCGCGGAAGCGCAGATCGACGGCGACTGATTGTCAGGCTGACGGCGAAAGGCGACAAGCTCGTTCGAACGATCATGCCCGTTATGTGGAAATATCAGAAGAAGATCTACCAGGATTTTGGGGTCGGAGACATGAAGCGTCTGAACGGGATCCTCAAGAAGCAGGTCGCGACCATAGAAAACGTGGCGAAACATGGAACGTAGCGGGGCGGGTTCATGGACGGATTGGTCACCGCACAAATCTTGGTTTGGTCGGGGAGCTAGTCATTGCGTCTAAGACCTGGGCTAGCCCTCAACTTGGCTGCAGCACTGCTTTGCAGTTGCGCTGTCGGTCCAAATTTCCAAAGGCCGGAGGCGCCAAACGTATCCAATTACACGGCGACTCCGTTGCCAAAGGATACCGCGGAAACATCAGGCACGGGGGGCGCGGCACAGCATTTTCTCCAAGGGCAGTCCATACGTGCAGACTGGTGGACCCTTTTCCGCTCAGAACCACTCAATCAACTTATTCAGCAGGCGCTTGCGGCTAGTCCAACGTTGGCTGCGGCGCAAGCGACTTTGAAGCAAGCCCAGGAAAATCTGCGCGCCCAGTTCGGCGCTGCCGCTTTTCCAAGCGTAGATGCAAGTGCAAGCGGCACACGCCAGCGGTTTTCGGGGGCGGCTTTTGGCTCCGCCGGGCCGGCAAGCGTTTTCGACCTTTACAATGCATCGGTAAAGGTTTCCTATTCCCTTGATCTAGCCGGGGGTGCCCGGCGTGAGCTTGAGTCTCTACGATCGGCGGTTGGCTACCAAAGATTTCAACTGGAAGGGGCCTATTTGGCGCTGACCGCCAATATCGTTACCACGGCTGTCCAGGAAGCATCGCTGCGAGCGCGCCTGCAGGCGACCAAGGAAATTGTTGCAGAACAGGAAAAACAACTTGAGGTGGTCCAGCGCCAATTCCAGCTGGGCGCGGTATCTCGCTCCGATGTCCTTGCGCAACGCACCCAAGTGGCGCAGGCACTTGCCAGCATTCTGCCGCTGGAAAAATCTTTGGCGCAGACGCGCCATCTTCTGGCAGTGCTCGCCGGTAAGATGCCAAGCGATGCAACATTGCCGAAATTCGATCTCGATGCCATGCATCTTCCGGAGTCGTTGCCTGTTAGCCTCCCATCATCTCTTGTACGCCAACGCCCGGATGTGCGTGCGTCCGAGGAATTGATGCATGAGGCAAGTGCGCAGGTCGGTGTCAGCACAGCGGCAATGTTTCCGCAGCTTACCTTGAGCGGCAGCTACGGATCGGAAACGGACAAGGCAAGTAATTTGTTTTCCAGCGGTACAAGCGTATGGAGTATAGGCGCAGGGTTGTTGCAGCCAATTTTCCACGGCGGAGAACTGGCTGCTCAGCGACGTGCCGCAGTCGACGCGTATGATCAGGCAGTCGCACAATATCGGAAAACGGTTCTGCTCGCATTTCAAAACGTTGCCGATGTGCTGCGCGCGCTCGACATAGATGCCAGAGCCCTTAAGGCGCAAGCACAGGCCGACAGCGACGCACACGATGAGCTGAAGTTGACTCAAACGCAATTCCGGCTCGGTGCTGTGAGCTACCTTTCACTGCTTAGCGCGCAACAACAATATCAACAGGCCCATATTGGCCTGGTGGAGGCCCGGGCCGCTCGCTATGCCGACACGGCCGCCCTCTTCCAAGCTTTGGGGGGTGGTTGGTGGAACCGTACTTCGGTTAGTGAGAAGGCGACACCAGCCGAATCCAAGTAGGGGTGCTGCCGCTCGGCGGTCGGGAGAACGCACCAAAAAGAGAGATACCGATGGCAAAACGAATGATAATCATGCTGGTGCTCGTTGGCCTGCTATTTGGCTTAGTCTTCGGATTCCTGGCTTTTCGCGCGCACATGATCAAGAAATTTCTGGCTTCCCGGAAAGAGCCCCCGGCAGCTGTAACGGCATTAACCGCAAAATTCGAACTTTGGCAGCCGCACGTCAGTGCCGTCGGTAGTCTGCGTGCGGTGCACGGCGTCGATGTAACCAGCGAAATTGCGGGTCTCGTACGTTCACTGCACTTCAAATCTGGCGACCGAGCGCGGGAGGGCCAATTGCTTGTGCAGCTGAATGCAGATTCAGACATTGCCTTGCTGCACTCTCTTCAGGCGGAGGCGGCACTGGCGAGCACAACCTATGAAAGAGACAAGGCGCAGTACGATGCGCAGGCAATCAGCAAAGCGACTCTTGATGCTGCTGAGGCCGACTATAAAAGTAAGCAGGCACAGGTCGCGCAGCAGGCTGCTGTGGTAGCCAAAAAGGCCATCCGGGCACCGTTCTCCGGAAGGCTTGGAATCAGCACCGTCAACCTTGGACAGTATTTGAACCCAGGCGACAAAATAGTGACACTTCAGTCTCTTGATCCCATCTATGCCGACTTCTATGTGCCGCAACAACAGGTGGCGCATATTGCAATCGGTCAAAAGGTCGTCGTAACAACAGATGCCTTTCCAGGCGCAAGCTTCGACGGCAAGATCACGGCAATGAATCCGGTCGTTGAGACCGACACCAGAAATTTGCTGGTTGAAGCAACCATTGCCAATAAGAAACACGAACTGCTTCCGGGCATGTACGCCTCGGTCAAGGTTGAGGCAGGAACAAAGCAGCGTTTTATCACTCTGCCGCAAACGGCGATTACGTATAATCCCTACGGCGACACCGTTTTCATCATTCAGAAAACGGGACAGGGCGCAAACGGCAAACCGCTGCTTATCGCAAAGCAGAGTTTTGTGACCGTTGGAAACACACGCGGCGATCAGGTGGCGGTACTCGATGGCATAGTCGAAGGTGATCTTGTTGTAACAAGCGGGCAAATGAATCTTAAGAATGGCAGCCAGGTTATAATCAACAACCAGGTACAGCCCAGCAATGAAGCGGCCCCGATGCCGGTAGACCAATAGGACGGGTGCACCCATGCGTTTTACGGATGTCTTCATCCACCGGCCGGTACTCGCTTCCGTACTTAGCCTCCTGATCTTGGTGCTCGGTTTGCGGTCCGTAGGATTGCTACCTGTGCGACAGTTCCCCGAGACCCAAAATGCGGTCGTCACGGTATCTACGGCATATACCGGCGCAGATCCGGCACTTGTCGCGGGATTCATTACGACACCTTTGGAAAACTCCATCGCCCAAGCAAATGGCATTGACTACATAACGTCATCGAGCTCGCAGAGTATTAGTACAATTCAGGCCAATCTGCGTCTGAATTACGACCCGAACAAGGCGTTGACGGAGATCAATACCAAGGTAAATGCCGTACTGAATCAGCTC
>JAKBDW010000414.1:0-4821 GCA_021834245.1 Pseudomonadota bacterium | reverse complement strand
TACTCGCTCGATTTCTACTCCGAAATCACAAATATCAGTGTCAAGGTCTGACTCCATGGCGCAATACCTCTCTCCATCATCCTTGGCGGCGCAGAAATATCCTTTCAGCCCCCGCCTGCGAAGGGGCCTGATGCGTTGGCCCTCCGGCATGGCCGGGCTCGATGCGGCCATCGCGCAGCTGGTCGAACGCGGCATGGAAAAGACGACGAGCATCTTCAACACGCAGCGCCGGCGTTCAGGGGCTTCGCCCGAGGTCTCGGGTCGAACTCGAATTCGCCTTCTTGCGCGGCAACGCGCTGATTGAGCAGGTCACTTCCATGGAAACACAAATTCAATCCCTGGCCGATCGGCTCTGGCAGGCCCACAGCACCGGCATCCCGGTCCAGCCTTTGCGCGATGACATCGCTGCCATTTCCGGCGGAAGCCCGCTGGAGATGGCTTACCGTATTCAGCAAAACCTGACCAAGCGGCGTCTCAAAGCCGGTAGCCGCCTGGTCGGTCGCAAGATCGGACTCACCTCCCAAGCAGTCCAAGAACAACTGGGGGTCGACGCCCCTGACTACGGTGCCTTATTTGCCGAGATGGCGATTGGGGACGGCGAGGAGATCGCCTGGAGCCGTACCCACCAGCCCAAGGCCGAAGCCGAGATTGCACTCGTGTTGGAGCGTGACTTGGTGCACGAGAAGCACACTTTTGCCGACTTGATTTCAGCCACAGCCTATGCCTTGCCGGCCATCGAGGTGGTTGGCAGCCGTATTGCGAACTGGGATATCCGCCTGGCGGACACCGTCGCCGACAACGCTTCTTCCGGTCTGTTTGTGCTTGGCTCCCGCCCCGTGTTGCTGCGTCAGCTGGACCTGGTGCGCTGCGGCATGGTGATGGAGCGTCGCGGCGATCAGGTGTCCATCGGTGCAGGCTCCGCCTGTCTGGGCAACCCGCTCAACGCAGCCGTATGGCTGGCCAACACCACGGCGCGCCTGGGTAACCCATTGCGCGCAGGTGACGTGGTGTTGACCGGGGCACTCGGTCCGATGGTCGCTGCCCAACCGGGCGACGTGTTCAACGCGCACATCGAGGGACTCGGAAGCGTCCGAGCCGTCTTTCACCGCGCCTGATCCAGTTTTTGTCCTTCACGGAAATTTCCCATGAATCTAACTTCCGAGCCAATGCCTGTCGCGATTGTCGGCTCTGGCAACATCGGTACCGACCTCATGATCAAGATCATGCGCCATGCCAAACATCTGCGCATGGCGGCCATGGTGGGTATCGACCCGGCCTCCGAAGGTCTGCAACGCGCTGCCCGCCTGGGCGTTGCCCCCACTCACGACGGGGTCGAAGGGCTAATGCGTCTCGACGTGTTCAAAGATATTCGGATCGTGTTCGACGCCACGAGCGCCTCGGCCCATCTACGCCACGACAGCATGTTGCGGAGTTGCGGAGTGCGCGTGGTCGACCTGACACCCGCGGCAATCGGCCCCTATGTGATCCCCGTCGTGAACCTGGACCAACATCTGGATGCGCCGAACATCAACATGGTGACCTGTGGTGGGCAAGCCACCATCCCCATGGTTCATGCTGTGTCCCGTGTGGCACCCGTGACCTACGCGGAGATCGTGGCTTCGATCGCCAGCAAATCGGCCGGCCCGGGCACGCGCGCCAACATCGACGAGTTCACCGAAACGACATCACGAGCCATCGTAGAAGTGGGTGGAGCCGCGAAAGGCAAGGCCATCATCGTCCTCAACCCGGCCGAGCCGCCGCTGGTGATGCGCGACACCGTGTACTGCCTGACGGCGCTGGATGCGGACCCAGCCGCGATCACAAAATCCATCGAGGCCATGGTGGCTGACGTCGCCGCCTATGTGCCAGGCTACCGCCTCAAGCAAGCGCCGCAGTTCGAGCGCCATGACGACTCGTGCCAGCTGAACGTGCCCGGGATCGGTTGCATCACGGGCCTCAAGGTTTCTGTGTTTCTGGAGGTTGAGGGTGCAGCGCACTACCTGCCGAAATACGCAGGCAATCTCGACATCATGACCAGCGCCGCCATGGCGGCGGCCGAGCGCATGGCAGCCACCCTGCTGGCCGGCGCCGGCACGGCCTAATCCGAGGACAGTTCGATGTTCGCTTCCGACAAAAAAATCTACGTCTCCGACGTCACCCTGCGTGATGGCATGCACGCCATACGCCATCAGTATTCGATCGACCAGGTTCGCGCCATCGCCCGCGCATTGGATGAAGCCGGAGTTGACAGCATTGAGGTCGCGCACGGCGATGGTCTCCAAGGCTCCAGCTTCAACTACGGCTTTGGCGCTCATACGGATCTGGAGTGGATTGAAGCGGTGAGCTCCAGCGTGAAACACGCCCAAGTCGCCACCCTGCTACTGCCAGGCATTGGAACCGTGCACGACCTGAAAGCAGCGTACCGCGCTGGGGCGCGCGTGGTGCGCGTGGCCACCCACTGCACTGAGGCCGACATCTCCAAACAGCACATCGCCTACGCCCGTGATCTGGGCATGAACACGGTGGGCTTCTTAATGATGAGCCACATGAATTCGCCCGAAGGCCTGGCCCGGCAGGCCAAACTGATGGAAAGCTATGGCGCTCAGTGCGTCTACGTGGTGGACTCCGGCGGGGCGATGAACATGTATGACATTGCCGAACGCTTCAAAGCATTCAAGGACGTGCTCAAGCCCGAAACCGAAACCGGCATCCATGCCCACCACAACCTCAGCTTGGGCGTGGCTAACAGCCTCGTGGCGCTGGAGCACGGCTGCGATCGCGTGGACGCCAGCCTCACGGGCATGGGGGCGGGTGCTGGCAACGCGCCGCTTGAAGTTTTTATTGCCGCTGCGCAACGCATGGGACTCAGACACGGTTGCAACGTACGCGCTTTGATCGACGCGGCGGAGGACATCGTGCGCCCACTGCAGGAGCGCCCGGTGCGCGTTGACCGCGAGACACTCGCGCTGGGCTATGCCGGCGTGTACTCCAGCTTCCTGCGTCATAGTGAGGCGGCCGCAGCGAAGTACAACCTGTCGGCTTTCGACATACTCGCCGAATTGGGTCGTCGCCGCATGGTTGGCGGCCAAGAAGACATGATCGTCGACGTCGCGCTCGATCTGCTCAAACAGCGCGGCCAAGAGGTGTCCATATGAACGTGACGATTGCCGAACTCGCCAAGAGCCTGGACGATGCTGCCGTGCTGGCACGCCCAGTGCCGCAGTTTGCATCAGGCACTTTTGACCTGACTCAGGCGTATGAAATCCAGCGCTCGTCCATCGCACGCCGTGTGGCGCGCGCCGACCGCGTTCGTGGCATCAAGTTGGGCTTCACCAGTCGCGCCAAGATGATGCAAATGGGCGTTAGCGACTTGATCTGGGGCTGGCTGACCGAAAGCATGATCGAGGAAGAAGGCGGCAGTGTCGATCTAAGGCGCTACATCCACCCCCGCGTCGAGCCCGAAGTGTGCTTCCTGACCCGTCGCACCATCGACCGCCCGATCACCGCGCTGGAAGCGCTCGACTACATCGAGGCGGTGGCGCCGGCGTTGGAGATCATCGATTCGCGCTATGAAAACTTCAAGTTCACGCTCGAAGACGTGGTTGCCGACAACTGCTCCTCAGCGGGCCTTGTGGTGGGCGCCTGGTCGCGTGGCTTTCACGCTTTGAGCAACGCTGGGGTCACGGTGTCCTTTAATGGCCGGCCGGTTTTGGCAGGGTCGACGGCGGCCATTCTGGGCAACCCGTTGCGCTCTTTGGTTCAAGCGTCACGCTTGCTGGCCGATTGCAACCTGTCGTTGCCTCAGGGTTCCCTCATCATGGCTGGCGCAGCCACCGCTGCCGAGCCTTTGATGCCCTGCACGCATGTGCAGTGCGACATCAACCATCTGGGTCGGGTTGAATTTTTAACTGGAGCTCTGGCATGAGCGAACAAAAATCGGCGGTGATTGAGGGCAAGGCTCAACCCCGTGGTCGCTTCCCGCATTACAAACAGGCAGGTGACTTCATCTTCGTCTCGGGTACCAGTTCGCGTCGGGCCGACAACACCTTCGAAGGCGTAGAGGTGGACCCTTTGGGTATCACCAAACTCGACATCCGGGTCCAGACACGCGCCGTCATTCGCAATATCGCGGACATCTTGCGTAACGCGGGAGCCGGACTTTCTAACCTGGTCGAAACCCAGGTTTTTCTGGTCAACATGAACGATTTCGGGGGCTTCAATGAAGTGTGGGCCGAATTCTTTGACCACACAGGGCCGACGCGCACCACCGTGGCCGTACACCAATTGCCTCATCCTCATCTGTTGATCGAAATCCGGGCAGTTGCGCACCAACCCCGATCTACCAAGGAGTAAGCCCATGTTGACCTTCAAATACGGTTACCCACTCAATTTCCAGCGCTGGTTGGACAACAATGCCCACATGCTCAAACCGCCCGTCGGTAACGAGCAAATCTGGAAAGACAGCGACTTCATGGTCACCGTGGTCGGAGGCCCCAACCAGCGCACCGACTTTCATGATGACCCGGTTGAAGAATTTTTCTACCAATTCAAGGGCAACGCCCACATCCTGGTGTGGGACCGTGGTCAGTACGAACGCGTGCACCTCAAGGAAGGCGACATGTTCCTCATGGCGCCGCACGTCATCCACTCCCCTCAGCGACCCGAGGCCGATAGTCGATGCCTGGTGATTGAGCGGATGCGTCCAAATGGGGACTTCGACGCTCTGCAGTGGAGCTGTGCGAGATGTGGGACCCTGGTGCGTCGCTACGAGATGCAGCTGGAAAACATTGTGATGGACCTCTCTCCGGTCTATGAGCAGTT
>JAKBDW010000276.1:0-4829 GCA_021834245.1 Pseudomonadota bacterium | reverse complement strand
TTTCGTTGGCAGCCGCCAGGGTCTTAAAAAGGAAATTTCGCTCGAAACCCGCACTGCATTCTTCTCGCACTTCGAGAATGTCAGCCGCGAGAAAGGCGACCAGGAAGGAGATATCCAGATCGTTGCCTTTCCGCATGGGTGGTTCTGGATGATTCCGTTCAAGGGCAATACCACCAGCGTCGGCATGGTCGTCACCGACAATTACCTCAAGCTTCGTAACCAGATTGCTGCCGGCCGGCCGAATGAGCGTGGACCAGACAAGCATGATGAATCAAATGCCGCCGTAGCCGGTCACGAAGACACTATAAACGACGCCTTCCTGCGAAAAACAATTGAGGACACCGAATTCGTAGCGGCACGCATGAAGAACGCACGCCAGAAGTTTCCGGTACGATCCATTGCAAACTTCTCGTACATCATGGATCGCTATGCGGGAGATGGATATGTAATGGTAGGCGATGCTGGCGCATTCCTTGATCCGGTATTTTCGTCCGGTGTGTTTCTGACCATGAAATCCGCGCAACTGGTTGCGCGGGACATCTCCCGCGCTTTTCGCGAAAATGATTTCACGTCGCACCAGTTCGCTGATTACGAGAAGCGCATTCGTGGAGCCCAGACGATATTCTACAAATTTATCCAAGGCTGGTATGACCCGGCGTTTCTTGACCTGTTCTTCTATCCGCGCGACATCTTTGGCCTGAAATCTGCGATCACGACAATGCTGGCCGCCGACCTCTACGACCCGAAATCGCTGCGCAAGCTCAGGTTGCGCATGTGGCTCATGTTCGTCTTCGCGAACATTCATCGCCTGCACATGCGACTGGTTCGCCGGGGCCGCTCTCTGGTTCAACAGCTGCCGGTTTGAAGCACCGCTACACGCTACCGCGCATCCGGCCTTGAGTTCACGGGCCGGCCGGCGCACCACTAATGCAACCCCGTTCACAGCGCTCCCCGTCCATTTCGCACGGGAGTACGCGTCGGGCAACCGGTTTGCCGTGCATACCTGGGAATGGGTTTCGGCAATAAACAAAATCCTTAAGCGCGCGATTGCAGTCGTGCCTTCAAGCTTTCATACCCATCCGAATAGCTTGAAAATGCGGACCTTGAGCACGTCGGCAAGCACGAGATAGGTCATCACCAAGAACAAGAGACCCAGAACCAGAGTCAATGGAATAGCAGCCATCAGGATTCCGCGGGCTGCAAGAACACTGACAACAATGATGTCGGCGGCCGAACTCAACAAGAGCCAGCGGCCAGGCCGCGAGTTCCAGAAGTGGCGTCGCTCTCTCACCAAATAGACCGTTCCTTGCCCGGAAAATACCAACATCAGGAAAATCAGCGTCTGCAGCTGCTGCAGTGGCAGATGCAGCCAGCTGCGAGCCGCAAAAAACACGCTAAACGACAGTATCAGAACAAGAGCGGCCATCGCGCCTCCAGTGAACACCAAGGCGCGGATCCGCCAGCGATCAGGTTGGCGTGAAAAAGCCACGCGATCCGTGGCAATAGACATTGTCACGAAATCATTAGTGAAAAGGAGCAGCACAATAAGCAGCGGCGTAATGATGAAAGTACGAGTCACCATTACGCCAACTGTTAGAAATACGGCGATTTCAATCGTTTTGATGATCTTGTTCAGCGTATAGGTCAGCATGCGCTGATATATGCGCCGACTCTCTTTCACTGCCGCAAGCACGTCACTTAATCCCGGATTGGTCAGCACCATGCTCGCCGAAGCTTTGGCGACATCCGTCGCATTCGACACAGCGACCCCTACTTCCGCCTGCTTCAAAGCAGGTGCATCATTGACGCCGTCACCCGTCATACCAACTACGTGCCCGGCGCGCTGCAGTGCTTGCACTAGGCGGAACTTGTCCTCAGGAAAGACACGGGCAAAAACATCGCACCGCGCGAGCGCACCGTCGCCTTCTTCGCGTAGCACCTCGGGCGGACACGCACGATCTCCCAAACCGACTTGGGAGGCGACAGCACGGGCGGTAGATAACCCGTCCCCAGTTACCATTACAACACGTACACCGAGTGCTCGCAGGTCTTCAATCATGCTTTTCGAATCAGGGCGCGGTGGATCCTGCATGGCGACAAGGCCAGCCAGCGCTAGCGCGCCTTCCTGTCCCGTGGCCACCGCAAGCACACGATAGCCCTCTGCAGCCAATCGCGCCACAGTCGATTCCATATCTGGAGCGTGGGCGCAGAGCCCGATGACAGTTCGCACCGCTCCCTTTATGACATGCAAAATTTGCGTACCTTCCCTGAAAACCGCCTCCGAACGCTTGGTTGCCGGATCGAACGGAATGAACTGCAAACGAACTGGCACTTCAGCAAGCGCACCGCGCGCGTTGGCCGCAGCCAAGATGGCCAGGTCGATCGGATCTTGAGTTGCTTCGTCACAAGCAAGCGCGGCAAGTCGCAGCAGGTCCTTTTCAGCATATGGCGGGACAGGTTGCAGGGCAGCGAGGGCAATCCTGTTTTCAGTGATAGTGCCAGTCTTGTCGCTCGCCAAAACATCCATGGCGGCCGCCTCTTCGATGGCCGAAAGCCGCGTGACGAGGACGCCATTATGCGCCAGCTCACGCGCACCCATGGCCGTAGCGAGAGTAAACGTCGCGGGAAGAGCAGCGGGGACCGAGGCCACAAGCATGATCAGGACGAACGGCGCGACTTGAGTCAACGGCATGTGACTCAAGATCGCAAACACCAGCAAACCAGCAACAAGAATTGCGTCGAGGACAATAAGGTATTTTACGATTTGGAAGATAATGGTTTGCAGGTGGCTGACGGTTCGCGCAGTACGCACAAGCTCGGCGGTTTTTCCGAAATATGTCCGTGCGCCTGTGGCAGTAACCTCGCCAGTGGCTTCCCCGCGCTTGATCACTGCACCGGCGTAGGCTTGCGCTCCGGCTGCGGCCTCAACCGGGAGCGATTCACCCGTGAGTGCTGACTGATCGAGCAATATGTTTCCCTGTTGCAGACGTACATCGGCAGGAGCAAGATCGCCCATGCGCAAATGAATGACATCACCCGGCACCAATACCTCAGCCGGAAGTTGCTGCCAACGTCCATCGCGCCGTACCCGCGCGCGCACGGAAAGGCGGCTTTTGAGCAGCGCCAATGCACTATTTGCCTTGCTTTCCTGGACAAAACTTAACACCCCATTGACGGCAAGCAGGATTGCAATAATCAATGCTTCGTCCAGCTTGCCGAGAAAAACCTGAAGGATGATGGCCGCCTCCAGCATCCATGGCACGGGCGCCCAGAATTTGGCAAAAAAAGTCAGAAGTGGATGACGGCGCTCCGCGGCAACGGCGTTGGCCCCAAACTGCTGCAAGCGCAGTTGCGCCTCCTGGCTGGTCAGACCCTGAAGCGTTGAGTCGGATAGCTGCGCCGGTTCAGTCATGCAATACATTCCTCGAAAAAACGTGCATTACACACTGGATATCCGTCTGCCAGCAAGGACTTCACATCTCGCCGCGACGGAAGCGCACCCAGCTGCCCATGCAATCAAAGGTAACGCCAACCACCCATTTTTTATGCCTGCTGCTCGCTGTCAGCGTGGCGCGGCGATGCCTTCGGCCAGCTATCGGCGCAACGACTTCCGTGCCCTGACTCAAGCTCTTCGGCCGTTGCGAAAAGTTTTCCAGATTTCGAACCATACAATACTGGCAAATCCCATCGCGGCGGCCAAGAGAAGCTCGCCAATGCCAACGTGCTGGAAGCGGAAAACTTTACGCAACGCAGGTACATTCAGCACAACGATCAGACTCATCACAGCCACCCCGGAAATTATCCACAGCGAGCGATTCGGTACGCGCAATGACGCAAACAGATTGCGCTCCCAGGACCGATTGGTAAAAATGAGCGCGATGTTGGCTATGACGAGCGTGGTGAATACTAGGGTCCTGGCCGCATCAGCTGAATACCCCTGTTCCAGCGCCACACCAAAAACAACAAGCGCTGAACAAAGCACGCCGAGACCCTGCAGCAGACTGAGAAAGAGACTCCATCCGGTCAACAAAGACTCGCCTGCGGGACGTGGCGGGCGTTGCATGACATTGGCCTCTTCACCCTCTGCCTCGAAGGCAATGGAGCAGGATGGGTCTATGATGAGTTCGAGAAATGCGATATGGGCCGGAAAGAAGAGCAACGGCCAGCCAAACAGGACTGGCAGCAGCGACAGGCCCGCGATCGGTACGTGTATCGCAAGGATATAGGCCATTGCCTTTCGCAGGTTGTCGTAGACCCGTCGACCGAGGCGCACAACGTCAACAATGGAGGCGAAATCGTCATCGAGCAGCACGAGCGAAGCTGCTTCGCGCGCAACATCCGTTCCCCGTCCACCCATAGCGATACCTATATGTGCTGCCCTGAGAGCGGGAGCGTCGTTGACGCCGTCTCCGGTCATGGCCACCACCTCGCCGTTGTCCTTAAACGCGCTTACGAGCTTCAGTTTCTGATCCGGTACTGCCCGGGCAAAGACGTTCACCGCCGGCAGGCGGGTTCGCAACCCGGATTCGGACAGCCTGTCGATCTCATCTCCGGTCATTACCTCGCCAGGTTCGAGACCTGCTTCGCGAGCAACGGCCAACGCAGTCCCGGGATAATCCCCGGTAATCATGACCACGCGCACACCTGCGGACTTGCACTGGGCAATCGCGTCGGGGACGGTTTCCCGCAATGGGTCGGCAAGCGCGATGAGACCCAATAATCGAAAATCGAAATCATGCTGCACCGGCGGCCAGGATTTTCCCGAAAACCTGGCAGCCGCCACGCCCAGTACGCGCAGCCCCTGGGAGGAAAGCGCATCTATCTGTTGT
>JAKBDW010000142.1:0-4833 GCA_021834245.1 Pseudomonadota bacterium | reverse complement strand
CTCCATTGCCTGACGATGACTTTCGAGATCGCGACGGCCGAGGATGCCGCCGTGAATCATGGGGTGCAGGGTTTTGAGGCGCCCGTCCAGCATTTCCGGAAACCCCGTGTAGTCAGAGACTTCAGTGACGGGGATGCCAGTGTCGTGCAGAAGCTTGGCTGTGCCCCCGGTAGAGATGATCTCGACACCGGCGACATGAAGGGCCCGGGCGAACTCAGCGAGTCCGCTCTTTGCGGAAACGCTGATCAAAGCGCGCTTGATCTTCGACATGCTGCCTCTTGCGATTTGCACGAGGCTGCCACCCGCAGTGGTGCTGGAATCCAGCCAGCGGTAGCAGACTCAAAAATAAATTGAAAGTGGTTGGTACCGTATGCCGGCGCCGTCGACCGGATATCTCCTGCGGCAGGAAGAATTCTACCGTTACCGGGCGCGATTGTTTAGCTGCGTCAGTCCAGACCGTGCAGTTTGAGCTTCTTTCGCAAGGTATTTCGGTTAATGCCAAGCATGCGGGCGGCTTTGCACTGGTTGCTTTCGGCATGGTGCATGATGGCCTCAAGCAGCGGCCGCTCTATTTCACTGATGACCATGGCATACAGATTGCCGGGTTTTTCCCCGTCCAGATCATGAAAGTAGCGCTCGAGCGCGCTTTTTACGCATGTAGCGAGCGGGCCCTTGCGGTGGTGTTCTTTCATGCTGCGATCCCGGCGGCCAGTTCGGCTGTTTCCGACTGGCGTGCAAAAAAATCATCGATCATCGCGATTTGCGCCGACACGGTCTCGACCTGGTTGATGGCGTGACGGAATGCACCGCCGCCGATCAGACCCTTGCTGTACCAGGAGATATGTTTGCGTGCGATGCGCACACCCAGATGCTCGCCATAGAATTCGTAAAGGTTATCAAGATGTCCAAGCAGAATGTCGCATACCTCGCGGGGGCTCGGCTCAGGCAACCGTGTCCCGGTTAGCAGGTAATGCTGGATCTCGCGGAATATCCACGGTCGGCCCTGCGCTGCACGCCCGATCATCACACCGTCCGCGCCGCTTGCCTGCAGTACGTATTTGGCCTTTTCCGGAGAGTCGATGTCGCCGTTGGCGATTACCGGAATGTGCACCGCCGCTTTGATGGCGGCGATCGTTTCGTATTCCGCCTCTCCCTGGTAGGCGTCGGCGCGGGTGCGCCCGTGCACCGCCAGCGCCTGGATGCCGGCTGACTCGGCGATGCGCGCGATCTGCACGCCGTTGCGATGGTCCCGATCCCAGCCGGTGCGAATTTTTAGCGTAACGGGAACGTCGACGCTCTTGACCACGGCCTCGACTATTCGCGCCACCAGAGGTTCATCGCGCAGCAATGCCGAGCCTGCCAGGACATTGCAGACTTTCTTCGCGGGACAACCCATGTTGATGTCAATTATCTGCGCGCCGTTGTCCACGTTGTAGCGCGCCGCTTCGGCCATCATGACAGGATCAGCGCCGGCCAATTGCACCGATTTCGGTTCTGGTTCGCCCCTGTGATTCGCCCGCCGCAACGTTTTCTCGCTGCCCCACAAAAGCGAATTGGAAGAAACCATTTCTGATACTGCCATGCCTGCACCGAGTCTGCGGCACAAGTGGCGAAACGGCCGATCCGTGACCCCGGCCATTGGCGCAAGTAGCAGATTGTTCTTTAGTACGTAAGGACCGAGCCGCATCGAGGTCGTGTTTTTTAAGAATTCAAATCGGAAAGGGCGGCATCATAACCATAAATCGACTGTGCAGGAAAGAGGCAGTAGACGAGCGTTGGACTTCAGCGGTCCCGTCGGGATGGCAAGAAACGTGCCGCACCACTTTGGGTCAGGAAACTGCTTCCCGTGTGCAATCAATTGCATCAGGCGGCGATCCCGGGGTACATCGGTGCACGCTTTATCGCGAATCTATGGTTCGGCAAAAAGTTGTATTTCGTAACCGACCGCACTTGCATCTGGACTGGTCACATCGAACGATACGTTAACAGCCATATGCGGCGGCATGCCTCTGCCGAGCTGTGTCTTGTCCAGGTATTCCTGAGGGCGGAAAGTGCGGCGCGCGATAGCAACACCGTTATTATCGCTGAGTGTCACTTCAAGAAGCGGATACGGCTGAACGAATCTGGCCCGATTGACCAGAGTTGCCGTAACGCGCAGGGCGTTGGCATATTTGGGCTGGGGGGAGACTTGCGCTTTGTCCAGGTCAATGAGTGCGACATCCTGGCGCGGCTTTGTGCTGCAACCGAGCCAATGGCAGGCAAGCGTTACATATGGGCTGGTCGCCGGATAGAGCGCCGTAATCATGGGGTTATAGAAATAGACAAGCTGGGCGCCGAGAAGCAGTACCAGCAGGAGATTACCCATGATCCAGAACGGCAAACGCGTACGCGGACGGCGCGCCAAATTAAGCAATGGAAATTCAATATCACTGGCTGCCGTCGTTTTCGACTTTGGCACTTTTTCCGCACGTGTCGCGGGTGCGCGCGCAGCGCTGTCAGCGACGACATCGTCTTCCGTCGGCAGCCTGTCGAGCAAGTTGTCATTGGACTGAAACACTGTAGAGCAGCGTCCGCAGCGCACCATTCCCCCCCGCGCCTTGCGTTGCGCTTCGCTTACGCTGAATAGTGTCTTGCATTCCGGACAGCGAGTGTACATGGTGAACCGGCCAGTCTCAGGTGACGAGCGTACGTTTGTGACATTCAAGCAGGGCCCAATCGTCGCGCATCCGGGCCTCAATGGCGAATTCATTCGCATAATGCAGCGCAACTTCGGCAATTTGATCGGTTAGCAGACCGGACAAGATAAGTTGACCGCCGGGCCGTGTCATGCGCGTGAGGCGCGGCGCCAGTTCTATCAGCGGTTTTGCCAGAATATTGGCAATGACCAGGTCGGCGATGAGACCTTCGGGCAGGACCTGCGGCTGGGCAACCTCAAGGCGATCGCTCACCCCATTGCGCTCGGCATTCTCGCGCGCCACCGCAAGTGCACTGCTGTCGATGTCTATACCCCAGGCGCGCCGCGCACCGCGCTTCAAGGCTGCAACCGCCAGGATGCCGGAACCACAACCGAAATCTATAATTTCCTTGTCGGTAAGCTCATGGTTGGCGAGCCACTCAAGACACAGGGCTGTCGTGGCATGTGTGCCGGTGCCGAAGGCAAGGCCCGGATCGAGCGTCACTACGGTGGCTGGTGGCGGTGGTGGTGCAAGCCAGCTGGGACAAACCCACAGATTATTGCCGAAGTGCATGGCGTGGAATCGGTCCATCCATGCGCGTTCCCAATCCTGGTCCGCCAGCGGTTGCGTATCCCATGACGGCGGCGCGGTCATGCCGAGGCGTTGCGCCACGTCGTCGATCAGGCGTTGCGGTTCAGTGTCGGACGGAAGCAGGGCAGTGACGCTTGTTTCATGCCACAAGCTTGGTTCTTCGTCAGCGCCGGAGCCGAAAAGTGGCTCGTTGCCTGCATCCTCGAGCGTAACGGCGACTGCGCCGCTGTCCTCCAGCGCCTGCGACAAGGCGTCGACCAGCGCGCGATCAACCCTTAGGCGAAGGCGCAGCCAGGGCATGGCAGGTTCTTCCAGGTGCGCGGAAAATGATCCGCTTTGCATTGGTTGCGCAAAGCATATGCGGCGACGACCTCCGGGCGTGCGGTGCTGGCGAGGCTGCCCGTCAGAGCCCGAGTTTCTTTTCCAGATAGTGGATGTTGACCCCGCCCGACTCGAATGCGGCATCGTTCATGATGTCCAGATGCAGCGGAATGTTGGTCTTAATGCCGTCAATGACCATTTCACTCAGCGCGATGCGCATGCGCGCCATGGCGATTTCGCGATTGTCACCGTAGGCGATAAGCTTGCCGATCATCGAGTCGTAGTATGGCGGCACCACATAGTTGTTGTAGACATGCGAGTCTACGCGGATGCCAGGGCCGCCGGGCTGATGAAACTGCGTGATGCGGCCAGGAGAAGGCATGAAAGTCCGGGGATCTTCCGCGTTTATGCGGCACTCGATGGCGTGCCCGCGCCACTGGATGTCCCTTTGGCGGTACGAAAGCCGCTCGCCGGACGCAATCAGGAGCTGTTCGCGCACGATATCGACGCCCGTTACCAGCTCGGTAACGGGGTGCTCGACTTGAACGCGCGTGTTCATCTCGATGAAATAGAACTCGCCGTTTTCATACAGGAACTCGAAGGTTCCGGCCCCGCGGTAGCCGATCTTGCGGCAAGCTTCGGCGCAGCGTTCGCCCATGCGCTGGCGCAGCTTGTCGGATATGCCGGGAGCAGGGCTTTCTTCCACGACTTTCTGATGGCGGCGCTGCATGGAGCAGTCGCGCTCCCCCAGGTGGATGGCATTGCCGTGTTCGTCGGCGAGCACTTGGAACTCCACATGGCGTGGGTTTTCCAGGTATTTCTCCATGTACACGACATCATTATTGAATGCCGCCTTAGCCTCGGCGCGGGTGAGCGAGATCGCATTGCGAAGCGCCGCCTCGCTGTGAACCACGCGCATCCCCTTGCCTCCGCCGCCACCGGTCGCCTTGATGAGCACCGGATAGCCGATATTGTCGGCAAGTTTCAGGTTTTCCTCGTCATCATCCGGCAACGGTCCGT
Source organism: Pseudomonadota bacterium (assembly GCA_021834245.1). Taxonomy (GTDB): domain Bacteria; phylum Pseudomonadota; class Gammaproteobacteria; order Acidiferrobacterales; family UBA6901; genus JAJXUF01. The sequence goes on along the minus strand of JAKBDW010000142.1, from coordinate 226 downwards.
CAGACCCGGGAACGCAGGGCACCCCCGCTTTCTTCATGGCCTTGATGGCCGAAATCTTGTCTCCCATCAAGCGGATAGTCTCGGCGCGCGGTCCAATAAAAATGAAACCGCTTTGTTCGACACGTTCTGCAAAGTCCGCGTTTTCCGACAGGAAGCCGTAACCCGGGTGGATCGCCACGGCGTCCGTAACCTCGGCAGCGCTGATGACGGCGGGAATGTTCAGGTA
>JAKBDW010000388.1:0-4842 GCA_021834245.1 Pseudomonadota bacterium | reverse complement strand
GGATCACCGGGCTCGAAATCGCCATGTTACTGATGGGGCCCCCTCCTGGAGTCAGGGCCATCACGTTTCTCTGCGCCATGACCCATTGGCTTCTCGAAGGCCTAGCGTACCAACCCGCCAAAAAAAAAGGGGGCGCAAGGCCCCCTTTGTCCATCTATCCGGCGCGCTCGACGCCGGCCGGCTACGAACCCCTGCCCACCGACGCAAGACGCGAACGCCCCGCCGGGGCGCGACCGTCACGATCCGGCGACCGGCGCGCAAAACTGCGTCCGGCCCCCGGAGCGCCGCCCGGCCGTCCTGAACGATTACGATCCCCGGCCCGTTCGGGCCGCCCGCGGCCGGCCGATGCCGGATCCTTCGCGCCATTCGCCGGAGGTTCGGTCACCGGAAAACCCGCCAGCGCCCGCGGTGCGATCGGCTGGCCGGTAAAGCGCTCGATGCGCTTGACCGCCCCGTGCTCGGCACGCAAGGCAAACGACACCGCCGAACCGCTCTGGCCGGCGCGCCCGGTGCGCCCGATGCGATGCACATAGTCCTCAGCGGAGCGTGGAAGATCATAATTGAAGACATGCGAAATGGCCGCGACATCGATACCGCGCGCCGCGACATCCGTGGCCACCAGTACACGCACACTGCCCGCGCGAAACTGCGCCAGCGTGCGGTTGCGCGCGCCCTGGCGCATATCGCCGTGCAAAGCCGCGGCGCTGTGCCCGTTTTGGCCGATGGCCGTGGCCAATCGATCAGCGCCATGCTTGGTGCCGGTAAACACGATCGCCTGTCCGACCGGGCCCTCGTTTAGCAACGCCATCAGCATCGCCTTCTTTTGCGCGACATCGCTTACATAGTGAACATGCTGGGCGATCTTTGCGTTCTGCGCCTCGGTGGGCGCAATGCGGATGCGCTCCGGGTCCTTCAACAAGCGACCGGCCAAAGTCGCGATACGGCCTTCGAAGGTCGCCGAGAACATCACCGTCTGGCGCGTCGCGGGGGTCGCCGCCATGATCCGTTCGACGTCGGCAAGAAAGCCCATGTCGAGCATGCGGTCGGCCTCATCCAGAATCACGACCTCAAGGCGCGTGAAATCGACACGCCCCCGCTCCATATGGTCGAGGAACCGGCCCGGGGTCGCCACCAGCACATCAAGCGGCTGCATGAGGAGCTTTTGTTGCGGCGGATAAGGCACGCCGCCCACGATCGTCCCAAGACGCAGGTGCTTTAGCTCTTTGGCATACAAAGACGCCGCGTCCCTCACCTGGGTCGCAAGCTCGCGCGTGGGGGTCAGTACCAGCACCCGTGGTCCGCGGCCGGCGGGGGCGCGGTGCGCCTCGAGCCGCTGCAGGGTAGGCAGCAGGAACGCGGCGGTCTTGCCGGTTCCGGTCTGAGCACAGGCCATGACATCGCGCCCGGCGAGCATTGCCGGGATCGCGCTCGCCTGAATCGGGGTGGGCTGCTCATGGCCGGCGGCCTCGAGGGCTTTCAACAACGCGGGGATCAAATTCAGTGATGCAAAGGACATGAATACTCCTGAAAAACCTAGGGAAGCGGCGCGCGGCCGCACGCCATCGACACCCCACAAGGCAGCGATGGTTAGACGGGATTAGGGTAACGACTGACGGAGGTCGGAAGGTGCGGGATACAGTCTTGATATCGACAACACTACAGACATTAGCCATCCTGAGCGACTATTATGCGACCAAAGACCGCATTATGCAATGGGAAGCCTTGTCCAATATGAAATGAGTCTGAAGCCGGACCGAGATTCCGTTCATGATGGGGGGATGCAAACCCTTATGAACCTCGATAACCTGACCCAAATTGATCAACTGGCTGAGTTTTTGTCCGGCACCCAGACGGTGGCCTTTTCGGTACTGAGTAGCCCGGCCGTCCGTTATGAATGGGCGCAAAAGACCCTCATTCGATTCCGGTATCGGACCCTCTCCCGGCGAGATCAGGGGGTCGTGATCCGCGTGCTTATCAAGGTCAGCGGATACTCCCGGCAGCAGGTCACCCGCTTGATCGCCCAGTACCGCACGACCGGCACCGTGAGACGCCGCCAGAGGACCGTGGCGGGCTTTACGCCGAAGTACAGCCCCCGCCGATATCGGCCTGCTCGCGGCGATGGATGAGCGCCACGACACGCCCTCGGGACCGGCTGTCAAAAAGCTCTGCGAGCGGGCTTTACTGGTCTTCGGGCAGACCGAATACGAGCGCCTGGCGCAGATCTCGGTGAGCCATCTCTACAACCTCCGGAAATCTGTTCCCTACACGCGTAAGCGGCGTCACTTCGAGAAGACCAGGTCGCGGCAGACTCCCATCGGCGAACGCCGCAAACCGGCACCCAATGGACGCCCCGGAACCATCCGCATCGATACTGTCCATCAGGGGGATTTGGACGGGAAAAAGGGCGTTTATCATGTGAACGCGACGGTGGAGGTCACCCAGTTCGAGGTGGTCTGTCGCCGTGCGTCCCTGCGGGAACAGTCGAGAAGATCAGTGAATATTATTTGATCCCAATCCTGGAACAGTTGCTGGAGGCCTTCCCTTTTCAGGTGCTGGGTTTCCACTCGGATAATGGCTCGGAATACATCAACAAACGGGCAGCCGAGTTGCTGGAGAAGCTCTTCATCGCGTTCACCAAATCGCGCTCCCGGCAGTCCAACGACAATGCCTTGGCCGAAAGCAAGAATGGGTCCGTGGTGCGCAAGGTCTTCGGCTATAGCCACATCCCCAGTCGTTTCGCCCAACGGATCAATCTCTTCAACCAGCAGGTCTTGAATCCCTATGTGAATTACCACCGTCCCTGACCCTCCCGGAGACCTACACGGATGCCCAAGGCCGCGAGCGTAAGCGCTACCGCTATGAGGCGATGATGACCCCCTATGAGAAGCTGAAATCGCTCCCTGGGGCAAAGGCCTATTTGAAGCCGGGCTTAAAGCTTTGCGATACTCGACGAGATCGCCTATGCCCTAAGCGACAACCAGGCGGCGGACCGTCTTCAAAAAGCCCGCCAGAAGCTGTTTCACACCATACGCGAACAGGATCTCAAATCCGGCTGAGGGTGGCCTCTTACTCTCGCTCTTCAGACTCATTTAGGGATTGGAAAATACCGCGCCCCATCAGGACAGCGGCAGCGTTCTGGGTTGAGTAATTACAACGCTTCAAGACTTACGCCACATCGGTGAATACGATTCTCGAATCAGAAGTCAATTCGCTCAATGTCTCGAAATAACGACGATGAGTATGTCTCAAATTATCTTTTGTCAATGCTTCTAACAAGACGATCTCTCTGGCGGTCCCACACTCTAGATTTTTAATCTCCATCATAAGGCGCGCCTCCTCAGCCATCTTACGATGCTCATCGCTAAACTCCGTAATCGATTCCAACATACTTTTTTGGCGATTATAGTTTATAAGAAAAATCATAATCACTCCTTCTTAAATTAACCAAATCTAGTTAGGATCTGTTCAATGTCATTCCTAATCGTTGCCATTTGGCTTTTTATATCTTCTGTGGGAAGAGTTCTAGCTAGATATTCTAACATTTCTAATCTCTTTACTATATCTCCCATATAATCCAAGGACTGACGAGCGATATCTGGTCCGCCACCATATTTCACATCAATCCCCAACTTATCAGCAAGTTTCTCCGATATCTCCGCCCATAAGTGCTGGAGCCGCGTGCGAACTTGAATTTCAATCGGAAGAACGTTTGGCCGCACAATCACATGGACAGCGCGATAGCCGTGACTTGGCTGTTCCCTACGATCAATAATAGTGGCCGGAAATATCTCAACGATTGCGCTGACAATGTTATTCTGTGTAGCAATATCCTTTACAGTAGTTCGGCAACCAGCGATGTCCTGCATCTGGGAAAGACGCATCGATCCACGCTTAAGCTTATCAACGATAGCAGTGGTCGACTTGGCCGGTCCCCCCCCAGCTCGAGACCTATACGAGTACGCAACTCCTCGATCACGCGATCATAATCTTCACAGAATGACTTTCGATACTCATCTAGCAGCCGAAGATCTGGATCCGTAACCCCCGTACGAAGACGTCCTCCGAGCTCATCAATCCTTGAACGAGAGAAAATATCGGACCTCATCCAGTCTCTCCAGCCCCGCCAATTATCAGCAGCCAATTCCGCTTCCGGTGGGCGAATTATCGCATAAATCCATTGGTAGGCGCCAACCGCATGACGAGACAAGTAGCCCTATCAACAAAATACGTCAACGGACCACATTCGTCCTAACGATGATGTATAACCGGTATCACGGTCAATGCCGAACCTCTTCCAACATGAGGTGAGTCTGACCGAGGGGCTCGTGTTTCTCCTATGAAATGGGTTCGCAGGAGGGCGTACTCTTGCGCCTCTCGTGCCGCCCCTAGAACGCGCCGCTATGCGCCGTGGATTGCCGCTGCTCGGCCTTCATGCGCCGCAAAGTCACACGGTTTTCGATAACCATATAGGTCGTCGGGTTCGGCCAACGCCGCTTGACGATGATCTTGAATCCGTGCGCGAGATCCCAGTGCGCCCGTGCCCGGCCGATGGAGGCGTGCCCCGTCATGCCGGTCGGCGGCCCATACTTGGCCGTCACCATCTTCAACACCTCGCCGAAATGTTTGGTGCTGATGAAACTCGGGAATATATAGACGGCTTTGGCGAAGTGCCCACCGCGGGTGTAGCTCACGGCAAGCTTGCTTGCATGCTTCAAGACCCCGTTGACTTCGTAGACGTCAAACCAGTGATGGTGGCCACCGGGGGCCAGGGTCAGATGCGCCCGCATCAGCGCGCGGCTCAGCGTGGCGCGGGTCGCGGTCTGCAGCAACACCCCAAAGAGC
>JAKBDW010000061.1:0-4848 GCA_021834245.1 Pseudomonadota bacterium | reverse complement strand
CGCTACCTGATGCGCAACAACTATGAATACTCCAAGTCCCTGCTGCACTACTGCCTTGAGCGCCGAATTCCGTTCATATATGCATCGTCGGCGTCGGTCTACGGTGCCGGCCAGGTATTTCGCGAAGCACGTGCGCTTGAGGCTCCGCTCAATGTCTACGGCTATTCCAAGTTTCTCTTCGACCAATATGTACGGCGTTTGACGCCCTCCATGACCAGCCAGGTAGTCGGCTTGCGCTACTTTAACGTCTACGGCGAGCGGGAACAGCACAAGGGATCGATGGCTAGTGTCGCGTTTCACTTCAACAATCAGATTCTGAGCGACGGCCGCGTAAGGTTGTTCGAAGGAACCGACGGTTACGGTAACGGCTAACAGCGCCGCGATTTTGTGTATGTTGGAGACACATGCGCGGTCAAACTCTGGTTCTTCGATCATCCAGCCAGGTCCGGCATATTCAACGTCGGTACGGGCCGAAGTCAGAGTTTCAATGATGTGGCGCGCGCCGTCATCGATTGGCACGGTCGCGGCAACATCGAATACATTCCCTTTCCCGAACAGCTGCGCGGGCGCTATCAGAGCTTTACTCAGGCGGATATCGGCGCCCTGCGCGCGGCCGGATTCGACAAACCGTTCAAGACCGTGGAAGAAGGCGTAAAGGAGTACATGCAATGGCTAAACCGGAAATGACAAGGCCGACATCTGCCCAGACCGGAGACAAGCGTATGGCCTATCGAGACAAGCTGGTCCGCAATCTACAGACTTCCATTGCAGCGAAACAACAGTTTTTGCTGCGTGCCGACCAGCTCGATAATTTCGATCGCGCGGTACAAACGGTCGTGCGTGGCTACCGCCACGGCGGCCGTCTTTATATTGCAGGCAACGGCGGTTCGGCCGCGGATGCACAACATCTGGCCGCCGAGTTTGTCGGCAGACTTGGCACGCGCGAGCGCCCATCTTTGCCGGCCGAGGCCCTCACGACCGACTCATCGACGTTGACCGCAATAAGCAATGACTACGGCTACGACGAAGTATTCGCCCGTCAAGTCGCAGGCAAGATGCGCAGTCCGGACATTTTCCTTGGCATCACCACGTCGGGCAATTCACCGAACATACTGCGTGCCCTCGAACAGTGCCGCGCGATGGCATTGATCAGCATCGTCTTCTGCGGACGCGATGGCGGCCGGGCCCTGCAACTTGCGGATCACTGCATCATCGCCAACGGCGATGCAACGAGCACAATTCAGGAATTACATATCGTGCTTGCTCATTCTCTGTGTGAGTGTGTGGAAGAGGAGTTTGCTGGACAGTGAGAAACAGGAATGGCGGGCGGTTATACCGGCTTAAGATTCGCTGGCCGATTACGTGCCCGTGCAGGCAAATGCCGGACATGAGATAGACATGGGCAAGCCGGCGGTTTTCCTCGACAGAGACGGCACACTCAACGTCGAAAAGAACTATTTGTATCGCCTTGAAGACTGGGAGTGGATACCGGGCGCAATTGACGCCATCCGCAGCTTCAACAAAGCGGGTTTCCTCGTAATCGTGATCACCAATCAGGCGGGAATAGCGCGCGGAATGTACGGCGAAAGCGATGTCCGTCTTTTGCATCAGCAAATTGACAAAGTACTCGCGTCATCAGATGCGCACATTGATGCCTATTATTTTTGTCCGCACCACCCCGAATACGGAGACAAGACCGTCTGCGACTGCCGCAAACCGGCGCCGGGCATGATATTGCATGCGCAAAAGGACTGGGATATCGATTTGTCCCATTCATACATGGTGGGAGACAAACTCGCCGATGTTCAGGCGTCTCTCGCTGCTGGCGTTATGCCTATCCTGGTGGCAACCGGCTACGGCAGCGAAGCGCGCGCCCTGATTGGTCCAGAAGTACCTTGTATGACTGACATAGGTGCCGCCGCCAGATTGATACTAAATTCGCGCGCTCAGACGAGTTATGGCAAGCGTGGCGCGTAACTAGCGTCGGGTCCGGGACTTCTTCTTGGTTGCCTTGTCTGGCAGCCGCCTGTCCCAACTCTTGAACTTCCTGCGACAATATTTGAGAAGGGAAGCGTAGTCCGGAAAGAAAAGGTCAAAATCGTCGGCGCCAGCCGGACCATCGAACTCGCATCCGTCATTTGAATGTTCGCGGCATATTTGGGGGCGCTTTTCGTAGATCCCACACCGTCCATCCGGCTGCAGATGCCCGCAGCGGTTATTGACCAGCAGAAACCAGCCATCCTCGTCCTTGTACGCTTGGGTGCTATGATGAGATACCTGCCACAACAGCGTGTCGAAATCCTCCATCGAGCGCGGCGTGTCGATGTGCTGCGTAAGGTAGGTGCAACAGGTAGAATTTGTGCAGAAGCCGCACTTGTTTTCCGGCGTGATTTTCACCTTGACGGGGATGGTTATTGCCTTGTTCATGGTCCCTTGACGCATCCGTAAAGTTTGGCAGTGTAGCAAAAAAGCTGTCTCTGTTCAGCGGCAAGTGGAACGCCAGAAGCCGCACATCATCCAGCGCGCTCGCACCTGCATCTGCTGCTGGGTGAACGACCCGAATCAGCAGGGGGATGGCCTGTTGCGGCGGGTTCTAGATTACAATAGTTTGTTAGGTAGCCTGGGGTACATACGTGAAACTGACGGCCAAGGAATTCAAGTCCTGGGACAATAAGCGCATAACCCTTCTGGGAATGTCCGGAGTGGGCAAGACGCGTCTGGCGTACATCCTGCGAAAGCGCAATTGGTTTCATTACTCTGCCGACTATCGCATCGGCACACGTTATCTGGACGAGCCAATTCTGGACAATATTAAAGGCCAGGCCATGCAGATCCCTTTTTTGCGGGATCTGCTTCGTTCCGATTCAATCTACATCAGCAACAATATTACGGTCGACAACCTCAGGCCGGTGTCGAGTTTTCTTGGCAAATTAGGCAACCCCGAGCTGGGGGGTCTGGAGCTTGACGAATTCAAGCGCCGGCAGAAGCTGCATTTGCTGGCCGAAATCGCGGCGATGAAGGACGTACCAGAATTCATTCGCAAAGCCGGCGAAGTCTATGGCTATCGGCACTTCGTGAATGATGCCGGCGGCAGCGTTTGCGAGCTGGACGATCCGTCGGTGCTGCAGGTCCTGGCAGACCATACCCTGATTCTGTATATCAAGGCCACGGAGCAGGACAAACAGGAACTAATCCGCCGCGCAGAGGAAGACCCCAAGCCCCTGTATTACCGCGAGGCATTCTTGGACGAGCAGCTCGCCATTTATATGCGTGACCACGGTTTGCCTTACGTGGCAATGATAGATCCGGACGAGTTCGTGCGTTGGATGTTTCCGCGCCTCTTCTATGCGCGCATCCCGCGCTACGAGGCGATTGCCACCCAGTTCGGCTACACGATCACGACCGAGGAGCTGGGACACGTCAGGGACGAGGCCGGCTTCCTGAAGGTGGTGGAAAAAGCGGTGGACAGACAGGCCTGACGGGAATATGGAATAATCATAGCAACGTGATTAAGACGGGTCATCAGCCATGCCACTTGTTGCCAGCACGAATCTCCCGACTTTCGAACGCCTGAGGCAGGAAGGCGGCACCGTGGTATCCTGCGACGCCGCGCTGCGCCAGGACATTCGCGAACTTCACATTGGGCTGCTCAATATGATGCCGGATACGGCACTGGCCGCAACGGAACGGCAGTTCTTCCGCCTGGTCGGCGAGAGCAATCAGATCGCTCAGTTCTACATGCATCCTTTTACGTTGAAGGAACTGCGACGCGGGCCGGAAGGGGCGGCGCATATTGAACGCTTTTACGAGACATTCGAGCAAATCAAACACGATGGGCTGGACGCGCTGATCATAACCGGCGCCAACGTCACGCAGCCTGACCTGTCGCGCGAAGCATTCTGGAAGCCGCTGATTGGCGTGATTGACTGGGCTTACGAGAATGTCGCCTCAACGCTATGCTCCTGCCTTGCCACCCACGCTGTGCTTCAGTTCCGCTACGGCCAAAAGCGTCTGCGCCTGCAGAACAAGCGCTGGGGCGTATTCCCCCATCGTGTCGTCGACCGGCGACACCCGCTGGTGTCCGACGTAAATACCCGCTTCGACGTTCCTCACTCGCGCTTCAACGATGTCAGTCGCGAGCAGTTCGAGGCAGCGCGACTGCATGTGCTCGCCGAAAGTGCGGAAGCCGGGGTGCATCTGGCAGTTAGCGAGGATCTGTTCCGCATCGTGTTCTTTCAGGGTCATCCGGAATACGACACGGTGAGTCTGCTCAAAGAATACAAGCGCGAAGTGAGCCGCTTTATCAAAGGTGAACGCGAAGACTATCCGCCCATGCCGGACCGATACTTCAGCCCCAAGATCCGGGCAATATTGCAGGAACACAAGGCGCAAGTGATTGCGGCCCGTTCCCGCAATGAAAGCGTGCCGGATCTGCCCGAGTCACTGATCACGGGAAGTCTGGACAATACCTGGCACGACACAGGAGAAGCCGTGATTAACAACTGGATGGGGAAAGTTTACCAAATCACAAACAATGACCGCAGATTGCCATTCATGGAAGGCGTCGATCCGGATGATCCGCTGGGCCTGCGAAAATAGCGGTGCTCGCCGCCCTGCTCCGCGGCGACGGCGAACCCATGGCAGCCGGCCGTCAACAATCAGCCGCCTACTCGATCCACATTGAGTTGCAACCATAATTCGAGCAATGCCAAATGGCGCAATGGTGCGCCACCGATGGGGGTGAGCCCGGCTTCCGGAGAAACCAGCAGCTGCTCAATGTAGCTGCGATCGAAAAGCCCGCGACGCCGGCAGGCATCGGAATTGAGGATATCGCGCGGTTCGAGTTGA
>JAKBDW010000293.1:0-4861 GCA_021834245.1 Pseudomonadota bacterium | reverse complement strand
ACGCCCTCCTCGATCGCCTTGGGCAGGAGCAGCCGGGTATCGATGCGACGATGAAGCGTCAGCCAGAAGAACAGGCCGCCGGGCGGCATCTGCCAGCTGGCAAGCTCCCCGAAGTGGCGTCGCAGTGCGATCTCGAACGCATCGCGGCGCTCGCGATAGTGCCGAGCCAGTTCTTGCAAGCGTTGTTCACGGGCTGAATCGTTCAGCTGCTGCAACACCAGCCATTGGCTGACGCGGTTGCTGTGCAGATCGGCGGCCTGCTTGAGCCGGGTGAGAAACGGCAATAACTGCGGCGAAGCGGCGAGATAGCCGAGCCGCAAGCCCGGCGCCAGACTCTTGGAAAACGACCCCTGGTATATCCACGGCGCACGTTCGAGCCGCGCACAGACCGGCGTGCGTTCGCAGGGGTCGTACACCAGATCACGGTACGGATCATCCTCGAACAACGGGACCCGTGCCGCATCGCAAGCCGCAGCCAGCTCGTCGCGCTGGCTCGCATCGAGACACCGGCCGCTGGGATTCTGGAAAGTGGGGATGGCATAGGCGAATGCAGGTTTTTCCCGAAGCCAGGCTTGCGCATCCAGCGCATCCGCATCGAACGCCAGGAAACGCGCCCCGAAAAACCGGAACACCTGCAATGCCGCCAGATAGGTCGGCGACTCGACCGCCACCGCCGTACCGGGGTCGATGAACAGCTTTGCGACCAGGTCGATTCCCTGCTGCGAACCCGACAGGATCAGCACCTGCTCGGCACTGCAGCGCAAACCCCGCGCATGCAGATCATCCGCGACCCGCTGGCGCAACTCCCATTCGCCTTCGCTGGGGCCGTATTGCAGCATAGCCTGCGGCATCGCATCCAGATCGAATCGCGGAAAGCTGTCCATCGCCGGCAACCCGCCCGCAAACGAGATCATGCCGGGGCGATCCACCACCGACAGAATCTCGCGGATAGGCGAGGCATGCAGATCCCGCGTGCGGGACGAAAAGCGGGGTTCCCCCTGAAAAAGCGAAGCATTCATGACAACCATCCATTAATGTCAATAAACTTGACCTATGGACAGTCTAACGAGCACTCGCCTATCATGTCAATATGGTTGACCAATCACCCAGCGCCGACACCCTCTCCGCCATGCCGCGCGAAGACGCACTGCGCCTTGCGATCGAGCAGTTCTATTTCGCCTACCGCGCGTTCACCAACCCGCCCGACCGCATACTTGACCAGCGCGGCTTGGGACGCGTGCATCACCGCATCCTCTACTTCGTCGGGCGCAACCCGCAGATCTCGGTGAACACGCTGCTCGCCCTGCTCGACGTCAGCAAACAGGCGCTCAACGCGCCGCTTCGCCAGCTGATCGAAATGAATTTGATCGCGATGGATACCGCCGAGCATGACCGCCGTGTGCGCCAGCTATCCCTCACCGCGAACGGGAGCAAGCTGGAAGCCCAGCTCACCGGCACCCAGATGAAACTACTGCAAGCCGCATTCGAAAAGGCAGGAAGCGATGCCGAGGCAGGCTGGCATCAAGTCATGCGCTGCCTCGCTGAAGAAAGTTAGCGTTACGCGCTGGCTTGGTGCCACTCATTGCATGGCTGTGTTTTTCTGGATGTTCGATTTTCGGCCATAGCGGCCAACTCATCATGCATTGGATGTGGCGGCTTAGCTGACCAGAGCAGACATCAACGTTCAAGGTCAGGGGACGCTTTATGCGTAGCGTCCCCTGCACCGCAGGGTTAGGCATGCCGTTCATGGGCACGCGCATCCACTTCAAAGGGAGCATTGTGATACCCGACCGTAACGATCTGTTGGAGGTACACCGGAAGAAAGCCAGCAATAGAACCGGCCTGTTCGTACTGGTACACGTGGCGGAACTCGTGCGACAGTAAGCGAACGTCTCGCCCGTGGCCAGGACAAACGAGGACACTATGCCCGAGAGTGAGTCCGACCATCCCAGGGCCAAGAAGACCGGTAGCGATCGCGGCCTGTTTGAGTTGGGGATCATCGGGCATTGGAAGGCGCGGAACATCAAGAATGCGGATGCGTTCTGGATTCGCCACCCCAACACTTTTTGCTATGGATATGAATAGTCCATCCAAAGGCCGTCCGGCCCGCACTGCGTTTTCGGATTGCGTCTCGGCCCAAGCAATTGCTTTGGGTATCAGGAGCGGTAGGGCGGTACGGAGATCAAATGTCATGGGCATGCCTAACGAAGGGTTAGGCTTGTATGATCTTTCATTTGAAGCTGTCATTCGAAATAGATTTCAAACCCACCTTTTGGGGAAAGTTTGATGTTTGGCGGCTTGTGGCCAACAAGCACTCTAATTGCCGTGAAGCCGCCTCCAGCAATAAGAAGAGCACCTGTTGCCAACGCAAACGCAATCTTGCTATATGGCTCAGGATCGAGTATCGCCATAACCAAAAGATACGCGCCTGCAACACCGACTCCAAGGGCAACCAACACCGCGATCCACTCCCGTTGAGACAAGTTCGCCTTTCGCCCCATATCAAGCAAAGTTTCATTGATGGGGTTAATTCCAATCTGTGCGTCGTCGATGAGAGCGACTGAAGTCTGAGACTGGTAAGCTTTTGCCAGCGATACCAACCAACCAGGGGTGCTGGTTCTAATTACTATTCCAAACTCCGACTTATCAGACACTGCTATCTCCTCGTTCCTAAATGACTGCTATACAACTTGAATGGATTGCCTAAGGTCTGAATTAACCGGCTGGCGCGGTTGTATCGCGCAAGTCCGTATTGAATGAGAGGTTAGACATCGTTGTGTTATCACACAACAGAAACCTTGATGTCCAGTCGCTGCCGAGAGCGAATGAGCTTTGTTGCATACCACTTCATAGGTCTCCTCGGATCGACGAATGGGATACCGGCAAACAGTTGCTCAAAAGCGGCAATCTCTTCGTCTGGGCAAAGACCAACGAAGACATCGTTCTCCGTAAACTCAACCCCGCCCTTGTAGTAGGGTTGACGCCACTCGCGTTCCCATCGAAAGTCCACGCGGCCCACCGGTTCCTCGTGCGCGCCGGGATGTTTGATCTTCTGGCCGAAGACTGCAAAAAGCGGAAGTAACCTTTCCGCAGTCCTCTCACTGGTTTCGATAAGCCGAAAGAGATCTTGCGCGACTGAGTCCTTGTCGCCAGCCTCATTGTTCAGATAGAACACTGGGGAAACCCACTTCTTGGATAGGTTCTCCTTGAGAAACACCAGCCCGTATGGTTCAAGGTTGATGTTTCGGTATTGGACCTCCAGAAGGCAGTGAACCTCATCAAGCGGTGTCTCCGTAAAGCATGTAGCTCCAAAGAAATCGCGCTGATCGTCCTCGTTCATCCCGTTGGTGAAACCGCCGTATCGAACATCGCTGACTAGAGTCGCCCCCGGCTTGACCTTGCGTTCCAGAATGATCTGCTTCAAGACTTGTGCGGCAGTAGCCGACTCTTTCCCCTTCGTGAGATGCACCAAGAACGGCGAGATATCGCCGCGGAATAAAAGAATGTCGTCAATGCTGCGCATAATAATAAATGGAGAGTTGTGGGTTCTATCACGATTTTCTTTTAAATACACGACGATATGTATTGACCTGCCCGCATAATAATAAATGGCAAGTGCGGACGCAATTGAACTTCAGAGATGTCAGCTTTGATCTGCTCAACGGACGTAACGTAGACCGAGCTTTGGCGGCAGCTATGGCCGACGAACGGTCGCTCACAAAGCGATCACCCATGCTGCAACCACATCAGGCCTTTTCGTACCCCCCTGACTGCGCTTCACGAGATACGCCACACTCAACATAAGCTAATGGAATCGGGTTCGAAATAAATTCGCAAACCTTGTCGGCCATTGGGGGCGCCATCAGAAATTGCCTGCGGTATGGCTTGCAGCAGCGCCCGCATGAAGGCGTCACGCGGCCAGCGAGTCCCCGGTCAATGAAACATTCAGTACCACGTCTTTCCAGGGCACATAGACTTTCCCATTTTCATCACGTGCCAGAAGTTCAAGCTCCAGCAGTTTGTTCACGTCGCGATGTACGTTCGAGTAATTGCGCCCCATCGCCTTGGCTAAAGCATAAACGCTGAGCGCACCGAGTTGCTTGGAGGCTTCGATCACCTGCATTCGCGCAGGGGTAATGTCCGAAAAAAGACTCGCCATTGAATCAAAATCGAGGTGGTAATCGGCCGACACAGGCTTGCCTGCGTCGGCTCTTTTGGCTGCGCGCACGGCACGCGCCTGGGAAGTTTTCCAACTGGTCAGTTCAATGATCGCTTTCATCTTTTCCTCCTGACAGGCGGATGACATCCGCCTCGAAATCCAAAATCAGTTGCTCCAGCGTGGTGAACAGGTAGGCTTGCTGGTGTTCTTTCCTGCCCAGATGCCGATGGTCGCCTTTGCCCGACTCATTGTCATAGCGCACTACGGTTGCGCCATTCCGCCCGCAGTACAGCCGATACTTGAAGCGGTGCGAGCAGCCCCTCACAGGAACGGGCACCACCCAGACAACCCGCTCAATGAGCGCATCGCCCTTACGTACTCTGTCCTTGATGACGAGTTGCGCTTCCATGTATGGCATTCTAGCAATATATTGCCTTGAGGCAATAACCCGAATGATCACTTCGGAGGGACACCCCGCATCATGTGGCTGCAGCCCAACAGGCACGGCTGTCTTCAGGCACACACATTGAAGATTGCCGAATGACGGACACGTTCACGGCATTACATTGAAGATCGCCTATTGGCGCCAATTTCCGGCATGCATGTATTTTGTCCGTGTGATTCGGGACAGGCATGAACCACTTCAAACCTCTTCGTACCACCCCTTGCTGCGCTTCACCAGGTACACCACGCTCAACATCA
>JAKBDW010000082.1:0-4862 GCA_021834245.1 Pseudomonadota bacterium | reverse complement strand
CGGCACTCATGTTCTCCGGCATGATCAGGATCATGCGGTAACCCTTGATTGCCGCGGCCATAGCCAGTGCAATGCCGGTATTGCCGCTGGTCGCCTCTATCAGGGTGTCGCCGGGGCGAATATCGCCGCGCTCCTCGGCCGCGCGAATCATGTTCAGGGCCGGCCGGTCCTTGACTGAGCCTGCCGGATTATTGCCTTCCAGTTTGACCAGCAGGATGTTCTTGCCGTCATCTCCCAGGCGCTGCAGGCGCACCAAGGGGGTATTTCCGACAAATTCTTCCAGGGTCCGGGTCTTCATGGCGGCATTTTAAAGCAAACCCGTCGCAAGGGCATGCGATTTGATGCAGCGACCGCGGCCTTTTCAATTCCCTGACTCGTTCGGTACCAAACATAGGTGGGTTACCACGAGTTGAACAGCGGAACTGCCACGGAAAGTGTTGATATCCAGGCGGAAGGCCGCCCGCACGCGTTGCCCAGCCTGCCACGGCTCGGGAGCGTGGTTAAAGGCCAATGCGTCGAGCATACTGCCGTCGGCGTCACGCAGAATCAGCTTGAGATGCTTTTCGCCCACTATACGTGCCGATGAGATTTCAAACACGCCATCGAAGAGTGGCTCTGCAAAACCCTGTCCCCAAGGGCCCGCGGCCCGCAACAGCTCGGCGAGTTCGAGAGTGATCTCGCGTCCGGGCAGTTCTCCATCCGTCAGCACCACGCCCTGCATGCTGCTCTCGTCCAATCGACGTGCCACTTCCTCCGAAAAGGCCAGGCGAAACGCTTCCAGGTGACCGCGCGCCAGCGTCAAGCCGGCAGCCATGGCATGACCACCGAAACGCTGCAGAAGGTCCGGTCTGCGCGCCGCGACAGCATCCAGAGTGTCGCGGATATGTAGACCGCTCACCGAACGTGCCGAACCCTTGATCTCCGTGGCGCTAGCCGGGGCGAACGCGATCACCGGCCTATGAAAACGCTCCTTGATGCGTGCCGCCAGAATGCCGATGACTCCCTGGTGCCATGATTCATCGAACAGACACAGTCCGGCGGGCAGAGTCGATTGCAGCTCGAGATTGCGCAAGGCATCCAGCGCCTGCGCCTCCATGCCGGCTTCGATGCTACGGCGCTCACGATTGAGCGTATCGAGCTGTCGCGCCAGTTCTCGCGCCTGACGCAGGTCGTCGGCTAACAGACAGGCGATGCCAACCGACATATCCTCCAGTCGCCCCGCGGCATTGAGCCGCGGGGCGACGACGAAACCGAGATCCATGGCGGTAATCCGTTGCGACTCGCGGCCACCGACCTCGAGCAATGCGCTGATGCCGGCACAACATTGACCCTGGCGGATACGCCGCAGCCCCTGGGCCACGAGAATGCGATTGTTGTAATCGAGGGACACGACATCCGCGACGGTTCCCAGGGCCACCAGATCGAGCAGCTGCCCCAGATTCGGCTCGGGTATTCCCCGGCTCGCGAACCACTCGCTGGCACGTAAATGCGCGCGCAATGCGAGCATGACGTAAAAGATAACACCGACACCCGCGAGGTTCTTGCTAGCGAAACTGTCGCCCGCTTGATTCGGATTGACGATGGCAGTCGCCGCTGGCAGCTCGCTGCCTGGCAGGTGGTGATCAGTAATTAACAGCTTGATTCCGCGCGCCTGCGCCGCCTGCGCTCCCTGCAGACTGGAAATGCCGTTGTCGACAGTCACAATGAGACCCGGCGACCTACGCGCGGCGACTTCGACGATCTCCGGCGTCAGTCCGTAACCATACTCGAAGCGGTTCGGCACAAGAAAGTCGACGTCCGCCGCCCCCATGGCACGCAGCGCGCGCAATGCCAAAGCGCAGCTGGTGGCACCGTCAGCATCAAAATCGCCGATGACGAGGATGCGTCCACGCGCAGTCAGCGTGTCCGCAAGGAGATGCACGGCCGCCTCCATGCCGCTAAGACTCGCCGGCGGCAGCAGGCGATCGAGCGCGAGATCCAGCTCACCCACTTCAGTCACGTCGCGGTGACTGTATACCCGCGCCAGCACGGGATGCAGTCCACCCAGATCGCAGTGTATTTCCTTGTCCGGGCGGCGCACGATGCGCACCCCGACCCTACCGGCGCTGATTGATCCGCTCATGATGTTCGCGCATTCGATATTGCGGCACGCGGCGGCGATGACGCCACCAGCGTCCGAGGTCACGGCGGGTGACGCGCATGCCGCTGCCCTGTTCCGTGTACAGCGTGAGGCTTGTAATCTCGCGCGCCCGCAGCGCCCTCACCAGCGGCGCAATCCAAAGTTCCTCGAATACGCCCATGACGTTTTGCCAGTTGGCCCAGTCGCCGTACTGTACCGCGGCGCGCGCTTGATCAAACACCAGAAGCTGCGCCCCGGGCCTAGTGGCTGCTCGCAACCAGTGAGTCGCATTGGCCGGCAAGGCACGCACAGCAGCACCAGCAAGGCGCGCAAGACCGCGAGCCAGCGCATCTTCACCCCACAGCTGAGTCCAGCCGGCAGCCGCGACGGACGGCAGGCACCCCCCGCCCCAGAACCATAGGCTGTTTATTGGGGGGCATCCACGCTGTTCACGTTCGAGATTGACCGGGGAGGCGTGCAAAAGGATCTGCGCCTCGTTGAGCAGAGAATGCCAGGTTTTCGCGTCCGGCCCGCTGGGCAGATAATTGCCGACATCGCGGCCGCGTATTTCGTCAGGGCTGTGTGTCTTAATGCGCTGCGCGGCAGGTGCGCGCAGGTACCAGCGCTCGGGCCGCGGCGTTTCCAGTAGCCAGGTGTCCGCGGTGAATATTTCGCGCAACTCGACCGCCAAGCGCTCGGCTTCGCTTTGGGTAAGGTCAAGCATTTCATTGCCGCTCAGTACCAGTCCGGTGCCATGCGGCTCGAGATGTACCGGATCGGCACGGATCCACCAGTTGCTGTCGCTGATCCCGCAATCGGAAAAGCGCGTGGTTGCAGCGATCGGCAGGTCAACGCCATGCGCGATATCGACCTCGAATAAGCGGTAAAGCAGCGTGTCGAATCCGGCACAACGGTCATCCGCGGCAGGAGCTGCAGCGAAATCGACAGGCGTTGCGCGTGCCAGCAGCATCTCGAGCTGCGGCATCAGATCTTCAGCAAGTGTGTCTGGAACGTCACCGCCTGGACCGTAGAGTCCAGCCACCAGAACGCTCAGGTGCCTTTGTGCATCATCCGGCATCAGACTGGTCACTTCTGTTCCTTGCCGCCAACGCTTCCAGGCACGCAGCATTGCGCCAAGCGCCGAGCGGTAATGAATACCATCATCTTGTTTCCTTTGCGCGGAAAAAAGGTCGCGCGCGGACTGCACCCACGCACAGCACGCAGCCCTGCAATCAGGGTTAGGGTCGCGGTTCCCGACACCGAGCACAACCAGCAAAAAAACGCGCCGTTACTGCGTCCGGATCAGGCGAGATTCTCGAGGATGGCGCGCTTGACGGCCGCAAGGTCGGCCTTGATTTTGATCAACGGTCGGCTGCTTTGCTTGATGGCAGTATCCGGATCCTTGAGTCCATGTCCGGTCAGCGTGCAGACAATGCTGCTGCCGGCAGGTATCCGGCCGTTGTGTACATCGCGCAAGGCGCCGGCCAGAGACGTCGCCGAGGCAGGTTCACAGAATACACCCTCCTTTTCGGCAAGCAATTTCTGGGCGGCGAGAATTTCTTCGTCGCTGCATTCGTCGAACCAGCCGCCGGATTCCTGGACGACCTTCCACGCGCTGTCCCAGGACTGGGGATGGCCGATGCGAATGGCGGTGGCGACGGTTTCGGGATTGTCTACCATACGCCCGCGCAGAAATGGGGCACTACCGGCTGCCTGATAGCCGACCATATGCGGGCGGTTTCCGCAGACCGCTCCGCCAGCATAGATGCATTTGCCCTGGCAGAAGCTACAGGCGGCGGTGACATGTTCGCCTGAAGCCGATGAATATTCGCAGTATCCGATCCAGTGTGCGGTGATGTTGCCTGCATTACCCACCGGCAGACAGTGATAGTCGGGGGCCCGCCCGAGTTCCTCGATGATCTCGAAAGCGGCGGTTTTTTGTCCCTGCAGACGGTAGGGATTGATCGAATTGACGATCGTGACCGGGGCATCCTTGGCCACCTGCTTTACCAGCTCCATCCCTGCGTCGAAATTTCCCTCGATCTGGATCACGACCGCACCGTGAATCATGGCCTGTGCCAGCTTGCCAAGTGCGATCTTGCCTTCCGGGATCAGCACGAAGCAGGTGATACCGGCACGAGCCGCGTAGGCAGCTGCGGCAGCCGAAGTATTGCCGGTCGACGCGCAGATGATGGCTCGACTGCCCTCTTCAACGGCCTTGGTCACAGCCATCGTCATGCCGCGGTCCTTGAACGATCCGGTCGGATTCAGGCCTTCGAATTTCACATAAATGTCGACCCTGTCGCCGAGCTCGCGCGGAATGTGAGTCAGCCGGATTAGCGGCGTGTTGCCCTCACCCAGGCTGATAATACGCGTATCGTCGTGTACCGGCAGGCGATCGCGGTACTTTTCAATGAGGCCGGTGTAGCGGTTATGCGATGTCATAAATTATTTCCAGTCGCGGTTCAAATGCTCGACGCGGATACGCATGA
Source organism: Pseudomonadota bacterium (assembly GCA_021834245.1). Taxonomy (GTDB): domain Bacteria; phylum Pseudomonadota; class Gammaproteobacteria; order Acidiferrobacterales; family UBA6901; genus JAJXUF01. The sequence goes on along the minus strand of JAKBDW010000082.1, from coordinate 251 downwards.
TCTTGCCATTGACGGAACCCAGGGCCTCGGTACGCGCAATCGCCTGATTCATATTTCTCTCTACCACGCGGTGCGTCAGGAGAATCACGGGGACCTCCCTCTCGCCCGGCGCGGGTTCCTTCTGAATGATCGCCTCGATGCTGATATCGAGATCGGCAAGGATGCGCGTTATGTCAGCCAGCACGCCAGGCCGGTCCTGAGCCTGCATGCGCAAATAATAAGCGGATTCCACCTCTTCCATCGGCAGGATC
>JAKBDW010000537.1:0-4866 GCA_021834245.1 Pseudomonadota bacterium | reverse complement strand
CATCGGGATTGGGCTTCCGACTGTGACCATCGGGATCAACATCCCTGTTTACCCTGCGCTTATCCGCATTCCCTACTACCCCGTCTATTACGCGCCAGGGGTGTCCGCGAACTTCTTCTTCTACGACGGCTTGTATTGGGTCTTCTGGAACGACAATTGGTATGCAAGCTCGTGGTACAACGGGCCTTGGACGTATGTGCAGCCGTTTTCGGTGCCACTTTTCATCCTGCGCATCCCCGTGCGCTACTACCGCGCGCCACCGCCGTACTTTCGGAGCTGGCGACCAGATGCACCACCGCACTGGGGCCAGCACTGGGGCCCGCAATGGGAACAACATCGCCAAGGCTGGGACCATTGGAACCACAACGCAGCGCCCGCACCTGCCCCATTGCCAACATATCAGCGACAGTATTCCGGTCATCGTTATCCGGGCCCGGAGCAGCAGCCCCTGCTTCGCACTGAGCGATATCGATATCAACCTCGTGACGCCGTCGGGCGCCAGCTCTATGAGCAAAAACCAGCACAAAGACAGCTTGGCCCCTCACCGCAGCGGCCACAGACCGCACCTCAAAGGAATAATCCGGCACCCCCCGGGGGTCAGCGTCCGAACCAGCCCTACCCCCTTCAACAGCGCAGTCCCTCGTCTACGCCTCCAACCAACCTTTACAGACAAGGCGTAGACGCTCAGCGGCCATTCCAAACGCACTCGCCGGGGCCACAAAGGGGATCTCCGCTTCCAGTTCCACGAACTCCACCGCAACAGGGGCAAGCCCAGCGGGGACAACAAGCACCGACGCCAGGCCGATCGGGCCAGCACGGGGCGCCGCAGGGCCAACGAGGAAATCGGGACACCCAACGGGGACCAGAGCGCAATCCTTGATCCGCATAGGGAGCCGCGGTAAGCCGCACCCTTGCCGCGCCACGTGGCAAGGGGGTTCGCACTAGGCGGGTCGAGAAGTTGAGGTCATGCGAGTTGCGGGAAGCGGACGCTGCCGAAGTATTTGACTGTGAGCCCGCGGTTCAATCCGGCCTCGCTGTGCGGGAGTCAACGGGATGTTGACTCCCGACATGGTGTCGAATCCGTTCGCGCAATTGCCGCCGCAAGTGCTGCCCGGGCCAGTCGCTTCGCGGCCCCTCGCATCGCACAGCGCACTCGGCCGTGGGAATACTCCTTGCTTCGGGTGTATTGCTGAAGGCAAGTCCTTCGTATCACAATGCGCCAAGTATGTAGCTTATTTTGTCGGATATGCAAATTTTGAGTACCTGCGGAAGCCTCTTGATTTGACGCATCGAGCTGACGAACCGTCGTGGCGCTGACCCTTGGCCCGGCTTAAGCCAACAGCGCACCCAAGACGGCCTGCTCCTCACAACCAGTACTTCCACACGCGGGCGAACATTTCCTTCGCCCGCTGAACCATGGGACGGCGCTTCCACTGATCATGCGTGATTGCTTCGGAGCCATCCAGATCCTTGTTGAACATGGCTTGGACCTGGTTGCCGAAGTTCACGCCGAGCACCACAGCGTTCACTTCGTAGTTGTGGAGAAAGCTGCGCCAGTCCAAATTGGTCGATCCGATCGTGGCCCAAACGCCATCGATCAAAGCCACTTTTGAGTGCAAGATGACCTCTCGCCGCTCGTAGATTTTCACCCCCGAACGGAGCAATCGCCCGTAGTAGCTGCGACCAGCGTAGAAGACGAGCCAAGCATCCGTCCGGCTGGGCAAGATTAGAGTGACGTCCACACCACGTTTAGCCGCCGCCTCAAGAGTTGCGAGTAAACGAGGATCGGGAACAAAGTAAGCATTGATAAGGTGCACGCTAACCCGCGCATTGCGAATGGCCGAGAGAAGGGTCACATAGATCAGGCTGTAGGAGTCCTCTGGCGAACTGCCGATCGCGCGCACCACCTCATGGCCGACACTCTTGAGCGTCGGGAAATACTTCCTCAATGCCAGTGCTTGTCCCGACTGCTTGTCCCATGCGGCGAGAAAGAGCTTTTGAAACTCCGCAACGACTGGCCCTTCCAACTGCAGATCGGTATCGCGCCACGCCAGCGCAGCGTCAGAACCTATGCGCGAGCCGGCGTTGAATGATCCGCCCGAATACACGCTGCTGATATTGATTCCCCCCAGGAAAGCAATGCGCCCGTCCACGATCAGCAGTTTGCGGTGGTCGCGCCGATTCAATTCCCAGACTTTGCGCACCGACAAAGGATTCACAGGATTAAATTCAAGCACGCGAATGCCTCCTTCGGCCAACCGCTGGAAGAATGAAGCCGGGGTCGTGAAGGTACCGATGCTGTCGTGAATCATGTTGACTTGGACGCCCTCACGCTGTTTGTCGATCAGAGCTTGCGCAAAGCTTTGTCCAACAGCGTCATCATCCAAGATGTACGTTTCGATGTTGATGTGGTCCTGCGCACCCAAGATGGCCGCATACATGGCTTGGTACGTCGCTGGACCATCTTGAAGCAGAAGCACCCGGTTTCCAGTGCTCAAAGGGCTTCCCACAATCGCTTCTTCAAGAGCCAGATGACGCGCAAACAGGTCAGGACCTCGCCCCCCGCCGCCTATCCCCTCAAGAATGTCCCGGCTTTGCACGGCCGAAAGGACCCCGCTTCCCGATTTCAAGCGAATGCGAGAGACTTTACGCAGGCCTCTGTTGGGTAGCGCAATCAACGATTGCGGCAATCGACGGAGAAAATTCAGCCTCACAGGTCAGGCACAGGTAAGAGGCTCGGGTTTGGAGCGCGTCCATGCGGGAATCGAGGTTCGCTGGTACGCGGTTCTAGCCCCTTGCCAGCGCGTCCATGTCACGATTGACAACAAGAACATGCCAAACACATGCCCACGGCGGCCGGCACCACATGTTTCATTGGGCGCGAACCGCAAATCGGTCGCGATGGCCCTTATGAGCAAGAGCACCAGAAAAACCAACTGACAGGTTCCCAAGCGCATGATCCTTTCCGCGCGACGCCAAATGCCAGCGCCCGTTTCCCGCAGACTCGATGCATGCGCCGCAGTTTAGCCTCATGACATGAACAAGCGCGGCGCCCAGCTCTTCGATTCAGCGCAACATTCGGACGAGGAATGCAGGCATAACTCGCCTACACCGATTCGCGCAGAGTTTGATGCGATCCATGCCCTACACAGCCTCGTCTCCCTAAGGCCAATGCGCCAGCTCAAGCCTGACAATCAGCAACGGGCCTGAATCAGGAGCGCGGATCCCTCTCGCAGGCATACCAATTGCGCCGCTGGCCCCCGTCAGACGTCCGACATTAGGGCGTTTTGTCAGCGCGTGCGGTCAACCGGAATCCGTGTGTGGCGCGTACTGGCAAGTGATTTTCTCCCGGCTGATGGTTGCGCCACCCCTGGGTCGCCGTCGATCGACGGTTCTTCCAAGACCCTGAGGTTGTGCGCCAGGCGCTCGAGAACATGGAGAAAAGCTGTGCGTTCCGCCTGGCTGACGCCGGCAAATATCTCTGCACGAGTCTGGTCGGCGAGGCGCCCGATTTCGTCCAATGCGGGCTTTGCTTGTGATGTCAGGCAAAGGCAGTGCGCTCGTCGATCAATGGGATCCTGCCTGCGTTCAACCAGCCCTTCCGCTTCCATCCGGTCAAGGATCCGCACAACCGTCATCGGTTCGATATTTGTAAGCTCGGCAAGCCTTGCCTGACTGATTCCTGCGTTTCGTTCGAGGTAAGCCAGCACCTTGCACGTCGGAAGCGTCAATGACATCTTCTGCGCCTTCCTCTCAAAGCGCTGGACATATCTTCGACTCACCTCACTGAATAAAAATCCGAAATTGCGTGCAATGTCCATCATATGCGGTCGATTGCCTCCGTTTGTCAACGCGCCGCGTTCGCGCAAGTTCGGCGCTGCGAAAAAATGATGTTTACCTCTCGGCGCAGCCGCTAGGGCGGCAAGACACTGCTCAGCGGCATCAAACTTGGCACGGAGATTGAAAGATAACCCAGGGCTCTATGCACGCCTGAGACAAGCACGGCATCAAGCTCTTTCTCTACAGCGCACCTTGCTATTCAATCGTTCGATATGATCCCCGATGTTACTATTGATCGCGAACTTTGAATCACAGTGCTCCCCCATCACGTCCCCGGAAGAAAAGCCGGGCAACTGATGAACGCGTGAATGCCGACAGTGCCGGCGCGATCCCCACCGGTCCGGACGAGGCTCCCAGCATCGGCTTCCATTTCTCCTGCAGGCAAAGTGCCCAACTGATCACGGCACCAACCCATGACCGACATCACCACCGTTGAAGAGGCCGCTGCAGGAGCCACTCCGGATCCAGCACCTGTTGCCCATCCCACGCACCTCAAACCGCTTACGGGCAGTGCACTCGTGGTGGGCACGATTGCGCTGAGCCTGGCGACCTTCATGAACGTGCTCGACACCTCGATCGCCAACGTGTCGATCCCCTCGATCGCAGGCGATCTGGGCGTGAGCTCGTCGCAGGGCACCTGGGTCATCACATCCTTCGGCGTGGCCAATGCCATCGCCGTGCCGCTCACCGGCTTTCTCACGCAGCGCTTCGGAGCGGTCAAGGTCTTTCTCTCCAGCATCCTGCTGTTTACCCTGTTTTCCTTCCTCTGCGGCCAGGCGCCGAGCCTGGAAGTCCTGATCCTTTTCCGCGTGCTGCAGGGCGCCAGCGCCGGCCCGATGATTCCCCTGTCGCAAACGCTCCTGCTGTCGAGCTACCGGCCGCAGCGCGCCGGCATGGCGCTTGCCATGTGGTCCATGACCACGCTGATTGCGCCAATCGCGGGACCCCTTCTCGGCGGCTGGATTACCGACAACATTTCGTGGCCATGGATTTTCTATATCAATGTGCCCGTGGGCATCATCTGTG
>JAKBDW010000285.1:0-4868 GCA_021834245.1 Pseudomonadota bacterium | reverse complement strand
CTTCTCCGGCACCCTCTACGACAACCTGCTCATGGCCAACCCCCATGCCACCTTCGAACAGGTGGTGCAGGCCTGCCGCATGGCGGAGATCCACGACGTCATCGAAGCCCTGCCGCAGGGCTACCAGACCGAGATCGGGGAACGCGGGGCGGGGCTCTCCGGGGGACAGAAGCAGCGCATCTCGATCGCCCGGGCACTGCTCAAGCAGCCCAGGATACTGATTTTTGACGAGGCGACCAGCAACCTGGACAACCTCACGGCCGAGCACTTCGCCGCCACCATCAACCAGCTGCGCGGCAAGGCGACGATGCTCTTCATCGCCCACGCCCTGCCGAAGAACCTGCAGGTGGATGAGGTGGTGAGGATAGGCGGCGGCGTCCTGGGGACGGTGAATACCGGCCACGACGCCAGGCAGGAAGGCGCCATGGGGGCTCCGGCATGAGCCGCATTCTGCTCGGCTGGGAGCTGGGCCTCAATCTGGGGCACTTGGCGCGGCTGCTGCCGGTGGCCGCACGCCTGAGGGAGAGAGGCCACACCCTCATGGCAGCGGTGAGGGATCTTCCCGCCGCCATGACGGTGCTGGGCCCCGCGGGCATTCCCCTGGTCCAGGCGCCCATGATGAGCCAGCCGCTACCGCTGCCCCGGCGCCTAACCGGCTACGGCGACATTCTCCTGGCGCAGGGCTGGGCGGACCCGGCGGCCTTGGCCGGCCTGCTGCAAGGCTGGCGCAATCTCTACCGCCTGTTCAAGCCGGACGCGGCGCTGCTCGATTACGCGCCCACGGCCCGCCTGGCCTCGAGGATCGAAGGGATCCCCACGGTGCTGCTGGGCAATGGTTTCGAGTTGCCGCCCGCCACCGACCCGCTGCCGCATTTCCCGGGGTTTTCCTGGGTGACGGCAGAACTTGCCGCACGGGCGGAGCAGGAGGCGTTGGCCAACGTACGGAAGGCGCTCTGGGGTTCGAAGGTGCCCGCACCCGCCGCGTTACGAGAACTCTTCGAGGCGGACGAGGTGCTGCTCGCCACGTTTGCGGAACTGGACCACTATGGCCCGCGAGAGAACGGGCGCGATGTCGGTCCGCTACTTGGCAAGCTGAGATGCGAACGCATCGGCTGGCCGGAAGGCGAGGGGCCGCGCCTCTTTGCGTGTCTGCGTCCGGACACGCATGCAGCCATGGAAATCCTCGGAGCGCTGGCGAAACTGCAGGCACGCGTCGTGTGCTTCGCGCCGGGCTTCACGAGCGGGCAATTGGAACCCTACAAGAGCGCCTCGATTCGCTTCACGGCCCGGCCCGTCGATCTCGACGTGCTGGCGCCGGAAGCGGAGGCATGCGTTTCCTATGGCGCCGAAGGAACCGTGGCGCGCTTTCTTCTTGCAGGAGTACCCCAACTGCTTTCGCCCAAGCACGTGGAGGCGCACCTCTCGGCACGCCGCATCGAGGCGCTGGGAGCGGGGCTGGTGCTGCGTGGAGAGCAGACGGTGGAGAAGGTGGCGGCTCAACTCGATAGGGTTTTGCACGATGCGCAGATCAAGCAACAGGCGCAGGCGTTTGAAGAACGGCATGGGGATTTCGATTCTCGGCGAGCGGTGGGTGCCGTCGTCAGCGGGGTCGAGAAGGTGCTTGGAGTGGAAAGAGGCGATCACGGATGCGCCGACCTGCCCGAAACAAGAGTCGGCGTAATTGCGGCGACAAAATTCACAAGACTGACAACGGAGAATGCATGAATATCTATGTTCAAAAATTGGCTCGATCGCGAAGGGGTTTTCGGTGGCTCGCTCAACTCTTGGCGCTCTGCTCAGTGTTCATCGCGCCGTTGGCGGCATGCTCGAATATGAAAACAGTCAGTTGGCGCGAAGAAGTGAGGTTGCACACTGGGCAAGTAATTACGGTGGACCGTTCAGAAACTTTCCGAATGGTCTATAGCGGTGGACCGGGGCCAGGCTGGCTATTTCAAAGCGAACGAATCACGGCACATTTCCCGCCACCCATTGGAGACGTGACATGGAGTGGAATATTGACGCCGATTGCGATAGACGCCACTTCTGCGGACCAACTGTATCTTGTCGCAAATATAGCTAATCTGGCAGGCGCAAAAGAATACCCTAGGCCTGGTGACATTCCTCAGGTGGCCTTCAAATATCTGGGCCATGCAAACTGGCAGCGGATACCAATCTCAGAAGTGCCAGGCCAAATCCATCGAAATCTTCTTGTGGATACGTACGATTTATTTATTCAAAACCATTCAAAGGTCAATTATGTAGGTTTTGATCTCAAGGAAAAAATCGATTCCGACCCAAGGATCAGCAAAGATCTATTGGACTGGCCCAGACAGAAAGACTAAACAGACCCCAAACCCAAGGGAGACTTCGATGCTTACGCCATTGATCTACGCGCAACTATCGGCTTACACGTATGCAAACGTACGTGGATCAAAAAACCAGCCCGCGCTGCCAACTAACTGGACCGATCTGAGTTCCCAGTTCACCACGACGGGCTTCTTTGGTTTTTCCGGTGGCGTTTATCGGAATGGAAACAACATCGTCATTGCCTATGAGGGAACCAATTCGAATTTTCTCACCCAGGACGGCATCGACGATGGGCTGACAGACATCGCGACATTCATCGGGCAAGGTGTTGGACAAGTCGAGTCAGCCGCGCTTCTGTATGAACAGGTCAAGCAGCAATATGGCAGCAGTTGCACGATCACGTTTACGGGCCATTCCCTGGGCGGTGGTCTGGCCTCCCTGATGTCGGTATTCTTCAACCGGCCGTCGGTGACTTTCGATCCCGCACCGTTCGGGCTGACGGCCTGGAACCCGTTTGCAGTTGGTATATTGAAAACCTACCTGGCTAGCCTGGGGTACAACGATGCGGACCTTAATAGTTTGGCACCTGCTACGTCTGGACCGCTGGCATTGCTCAACCCGTTTTTGCTTCATTCCCGACAATCCAATATCACGAATTACGCCCTCAACGGAGAATTTCTCTGGGCAGCTCGTAACCCCATAACCAACTTGGGCCCATCTCCCACGGTTGTAGATGTGGGGGCGAACTCGCTCAGTGGCTTGCAGCGGCACTCCATATCGCTGCTTTTGGCTGCACAAAACTCTGCGCCTTTTGATAACGCGGCAAAGGCCATGCCGGCGTTGCTGCCCCTAATGTTCGATCAGACGCTTTATGGTGTCGATCTGGGGAGCAACACTAGGACGGATTTTCTGGGAAGACTGGTCAACTACCAATTCGGTGGAATTCCCGCGGGAGAGACGCAAGTCATCCAACCCGACAACATGCTCAACGCCTTCGGGCTGGACATACTGCGCATTTCCCACGGGGGTCTTGCGAGCGACGCCAACCTGCAGGCAGGATTGATCGTCGCAGGTATCGAGTATTACAACTTCGCCGACCCGACAAAATTGGCGGATTTTTTCCATGCGGTAGGCAACGGGGTGAGTTTCGACCTCAACGCAATCAACCTGGCGTTGAGCCTGCAGCAGGGCTACGGGAAGCTCGCGAGCTTTGTGCAGCAGCATTATGGCGCCCTGGTGGGCGATTCGTCCCTATTGGCCTTGGACACGCGGCCCATGTGGTTCGTGCAGACGGGTACCAGCGGGATGCATGCCGCGAACACCAGTGGCGAATCGTCCCTGATGCTCGGTGGGGCAACCGGGAATCTTTTGGAAGGCGGCAGCGCCAGCGATCTCATCTTCGGCGGAGCGGGCAACGACACCCTCATCGGCGGGAGCGGTACGGAAATCCTGGTCGGTGGCGCTGGGAATGACACCCTGATCGGCGGCAGCGGCGCCGATCGCTTTGTCTATGCTCTACCGACCAGCGGCACCGCAGCCGATACGATCACGGACAGCTACGACAACGGCACAGTTTGGGTGGGTGGCACGGAGCTGACCGGCACCACGAACAGCGGCTCCAACTTTACCTGGACCGACGGTAATGGCGATCAATACCAGTTCGCGCCCTCGACCACGGAGGGCGTCGGCACCCTCACCATCAGCGGTGGCCTGTTGGGCGGCGCGGGCGACCAGATCGTCATCGACAACTTCGATCTCAATCAGGCCGAGACGGGCGCGAACGGCTATCTTGGCATCAAGCTCGGGCAAAGCCTCGCCCTGGTGCAGGGCACGAACCTGAGCAGCAATCCCTTTCTCACCGGCGGGGCCATCCCCAGCGGGCAAAGTTCTTCCCTGAGCGGCAGTTCGTCGCAGACCTATACGGTCTACCTCGCCGCGGCAAGCGACGTCGCCCAGACCCTGACCTTGGGCCTCACGGGGGCGGACCCAGGCGCCTTTGCGGCGGACGAGGGATCGAGCGTCGTGTCCTTCGCCAGCGGCACTGTCACCCTCACCGTGGCGCCGGGGCAGGACAGCGTCACCTTCGGGCTCGTCAATACCGACACCACGGCGGCGGCCGGCACGCTGCAGCTGACGGCTACCCTGGGTACCCCGGGCAGCGCCAATGCGCTCAGCGGTTCGATTGGGGTGGATTTTCTGGGGAATGCGGCGGCAAGCGCGGTCACACCGGATTACACCATCTACGGCGACCTGACTCCCGTCAATTCCGGCACGGCATCAAACCCCGTGTACCAGTACGACAGCCTGGGCAACGTCATCACGGACGGAACCCCTGATCCCAATTTCAACGACACGCTCTACGGCAGTACCGGCAACGACCTCATCGAAACCGGGGGCGGCAACAACTCCGTCGACGGCAAAGGCGGCAACGACACCATCTATGGCGGATCGGGCAACGACACCATCCAGGATGGCAGCGGCAACAACCTCGTAGTCGGCAATGGGGGGCAGGACATCATCCAGCTCGGCAACGGCGCCAACCAGGTCTATGTGAAGACGCA
>JAKBDW010000437.1:0-4871 GCA_021834245.1 Pseudomonadota bacterium | reverse complement strand
CATCTTGCCAGAGATCAAGCCAGAACCGACGCCATTGCGGCCGAGGTTAGAGCCGCGGCCGATGAAGGCCGCAAGGTTCTGGTTCTTACCGAACGCACCGACCACCTCGACGCCATCCAATCCGCGCTCAATGACGTGAAGCCGCCGCCCTTCGTGCTTCACGGACCGCTTGCAAAAAAACAGCGAGCGACCTTGATCGCCGAGCTGGACGCCTTGCCACCCGATGCACCAAGAATCCTGCTCGCCACAGGCAAGCTGGTCGGCGAAGGTTTTGATCATCCGCCATTAGATACTTTGGTACTGGCAATGCCAGTTTCCTGGAAAGGCACCCTGCAACAATATGCAGGGCGGCTCCATCGTGAGCACACCGGCAAGACCCTCGTCCGCATCATCGATTTCGTCGACACCGGGCACCCGACACTCCTCAGGATGTGGGCCAAGCGGCAGCGAGGCTATAAAGCCATGGGGTACCGTATGGCGAGTGACAATACGCTTCTTGACCTCACAAGTCCGGTGGCGCGCGGAAGCCAGCTTTTATAGATCCGTTGATGACCACAAACACAACGCATCCTTGGGGATGGTCCGCTCTGCTCGGTGTTCTTGCAGCGTCCAACATCGCACAGCTATTCCTAGGTGCCAGTCACCCGCTTGGTCATCTCCTGCAAGGAATTGGGTTTATCATGGTGGCGTTAGGCTTGTACGGTCCTCGCGGTTGTCTTGCTGTGTCGTTGCAGCAACTTTCGATGAAGATCAAATTGATTGGTGTAGCCGGCGTCGCGCTACTCGTAATCGGTACAGCCCTGCAATGGTTCAAGATCTAATGCGTGCTCCGAGAGGAACGCTCCAACCTAGGCGTTGCATCTAAGCATTATCCTGAGCGTCGGCTCTAAAATCTCAGTGGCAGCGGATGTTGCCGCGAATTTTCCCTGCTTTGTTACGGGCGGCAGTTTTAACTGCAGGCGCTAATTCTAGGATCGTGTAGAACAGCCCAGACATAGGAAGTGGCGCCGCCAAGCAAACGCAACAGGAAGAATCAACATCCCGCGAACGACCACTTGGATCCCTGTTCCATCAGGCGGGTGTGAACCTTTTGCAGCCATCCGTCTTTGTTGGACCTTGAGGCCGTTGGGCACCCCTGACCTGACCTTGCCACTAGTCGCCATCCTCGTCACGGGCCATCAAAACCTTAAGCATCCGCTCCGGGTTGTCAAGGAAGGCTCGTGTGACCTGGTAGTGCTCGGTGCTCTCATACGCAACGCTCTCAATGCCGTCTGCGCCGAGTTGAAAGATGCGCGCATCCGGGTACGCCATAAGGATGGGCGAGTGTGTGGCCATAATGAACTGCGCCCCTTCAGTGACGAGATCATGAATGCGCGAGAGCACGGTGAGCTGTCGTTGGGGAGACAGTGCGGCTTCAGGCTCGTCGAGAATGTACAACCCATCACCCAGAAATCGGTTGGTCACAAGAGCCAGAAAGGACTCACCGTGTGACTGCTCGTGAAGCGAACGCCCACCATACGAGGCAATCACCGGCGGTCCAAAGGAAGGCTCGGCGTCGAGGCTCTCGATCTCCGTCGCCACGTTGAAGAAACTTTCGGCGCGCAGGAAGAAGCCGTCTTTGGGTCGCCGTATTCCTTTGGCAATGCGGAGGTAGTCGTGAAGCTCAGAATGCGACGGTCGGGTGCCGAACCGGAAGTTTTTGGTCCCGCCCTCTGGGTTGAAGCCGAGCGCCACGGCGATCGCTTCCAAGAGCGTGGATTTACCTGAGCCGTTCTCGCCGACCAAAATTGTCATCTTCGGATGAAGATCGATATGATCCAGTCCTCTGATCGCCGGCAGGGAGAATGGATATCGATCGAAAGACTCGACTTTGTCGCGCAGAAGAGAAACTCGGGAGACGAACTGGGCGGTGATCATGGCACCTAATAGAATTTAATGACCGCTTGTACGGGCGGTAGAAGGACGGGTGTTTCAAAAATATTTGAAACGCCAGTCATCTGTCTCAACTGCCATCTGCACGTTCCAGGTGGGTTGTTAAAATCATCAGGACAAACCCTACGATCCCAACACAAAAGCTTACAATAAGTGTGAACCGAGAGACTGGTGCTGCCGGCCATTCGAGGATGTTCATCCAAACAATGACCAAATATGGAACTACGAGGAGCAGCCAAAACTGTCCTTTTTTGCTCCACTTCAGAGCCCGATTACATTTTGGGCATTCCATCTTCCCCGTCGGCTTAAGCCACTGCTGAATAGGGCGTACCTTGGTGTTGTGCATATCCATGCGCCCTGTCCTCCAAGGAATTCCCTCGTTACACCATGGGCAGATTGTCATTTATGCTCCATCTGTAGTAATGGTTCCGGTAACTACTCGTGTTGTTTAATAACTTCTTTCCAGGCACCCAGCGTATTTGCCACATCTAATGCGTGATCGCGATTGGAAGGTAGCCCCATGTGTTCCGATGCTACCTGAGCGAGGTAAACGGCTATGTTCTCGGCACCGGCATCTGTTTTTAGGAGGTTAAAGATCCTCGGCACGTAACCATAGTATTCGTCCCGCGCTCCAGGAGAGCCGGCCACCCTGATCGGTTCCCATAGTTAATGAAGAACCTCATCAGTTCTACGATAAAGTTCTTCGTCGGTGGACGTTAGTATCGTCCCCATTACTGGCCCAATAGTTATTATGTGTTGCCACTGCGTACACATTTCATCGTCAACCAGGATACTCGACCTTTTTCAATCGAAGACGCTAATCCATTTATCACCTTCGAGGATTTGGAGCTCCGTTCTTTTGAGAAACGTACCAAGCGATTCAATCCGACTGGGATGGTCCAGAAAGCGCTTTACCACATGAGCGACATATTCGCACAACTCATCGCTTGACTCTCCATCATAAAATTCGATTGATTCGGAAAAAATATTAGCGTCGTTTTGCAGGAAATCGAAATAGACTTCCGTTAGCGGGTAGGGCCACGTGATCTTCACCCGTTTGGGTACCTTTTCCGCCGAGAGGTTATAGGCATCGTGTAGCCAATTTAGCTGTGCAGAATAGCCCGCTAACGCCTCCGTGAGCTTTTGCGCCAATTGGGGGTCACGTGACATCGCTAGCGCACATAACGCTGTAGTTGAGGGGCTGGACGCCGCAGGCGGTCAGTCCCAGTGAGCGAAACGAACAGCTCGAACGCGGGGTTAGGCGCATATTTTATTGTGATGTGGTTGACCATCGTTCGATCAAGGCTTAGGGAAGTGGTCTGGTTCCGGACGACCAGGAACAAGCAATAGAAATGCTGCCAGAAAACCAACTAAAAACCATTGAAACATTCCTGCGCACAACAGTACACTCCATTGCGCGACTTGCTCTCCCACGCCACCTTGACCACCAAATACCTGCAATAGATCGGCAGCCAGGTTGAGCAAAACGGCGGATGTTGGGGCCGACAGAAAAGCCACTGCGACTTGCGCATCCCAACTCTTACCGAGGATATGTGAGAGAAGTGCCGCACAGAAAAAAGCAACGAAAGTGACGGCACAGGTGACACCGATCAAAAGTGGCTTACGCAATTGTGGGTACAATGACATGAACCGTTTTCCGCCGTAATTGCGCCTAACGTTTAAGTTAAGGGGCGCCGCTTTCGGCGCGTCCCAGCGACCGAAGGAAGCGAACTTGAACGCACTGTTAGGGTTTGATTCACCACAGTTGCTCGCCCCACTCCCTGGGTTGGATGTTTTTATAGCGCCCCGTCAGCAGCCCGAATATAAACACGAGCCACGTTGCCGCGGACACTAGCCAGCACAGAACGAAGATGAAAATGGCAGCCCCCTTGAGCCAGCTGATGCCAGCCCAAGCTGCGGCAAACCCAACCAGGCCGACAGCCAAACCAATAAGCCCAGCAAGAATGAAAATGACCCATGACTTGGGTTTGTCTTTTGGGATGAATGGCTTTGGCTCACTCATTGGGCTGAACCCTAACGCTAGAGTTGAGCGGCGGCAGAGCCGTCCGCCTCGAATGATGGGTTAGGCGCTACGGACCGGAAACAAGGAAATGATTTCATTTACTTCTCTGATCACAGGCAGCAGAGCTGTTTGGTCGAGAGCAAACTCAAAGACCAATTTGTTGCAGATACCCGGTTGGTCGACGGCTTCGCCAGAAACCGTAAGGCCGCCATGGCCGTTCCCGACCACACGAATGGACAACTGCTCTTCGAGGGTGGTGAAGTTTACCTCTCCCTTCAATGAGTCGTAGAGGACGACCAACTTATCACGAAAGCCAACAAAGTCCTCAGTGAGAAAAGCAGCATCAAACTTTCCTGAGAAGGCGCCGGACCTAACTTCGACGACAACGGAAAGCCAGTTGTCATCATGGTAGTTGCCAGTCACGGCGCGCTCGTAGCCGCCCACCATGACGGCTACCTTCTCTCTATTTGAACTGCCAAGGGTGAAAGAGGCCATACGGGCGCCTAACAGTAAATATAGAGACCGATGGGTCTGGACATTTTTTAATATAGAGACCCGACAAAATGGGTCTCAACTTGTTGATCACTAGTCACTTTTTTATCTCCCGGTCTCTATATGCATGTATGAAAAGGCGGACGCAGGTTGAGCTTAGCTCATGCGGCTGGTACCTGCCACCCAATGTCCTTTATCGGAACCATCGCAGCCCTTCGTTGATGCCATTCCTAAGGACAGTTGTGAAGCGGCTCCCGCCCACCGCTAGCGAGGAAACCGACATCCAGGGGTACTTCTGGCCTCGCTGGCTCTTCGGAGTAGAGTAGAGATGTGGCGCGGTAGTGGTAGGTTTGGTTTGTCTGTTGCCGCCCCTTTCGTCTGGCGGTGCCCAAGTAACCGTGCCGTGACTCCGTTTCCACATCCC
>JAKBDW010000184.1:0-4880 GCA_021834245.1 Pseudomonadota bacterium | reverse complement strand
CATGACTAAACATCGCAAAGAGGGTGATTCCTTGAGTCGACCGACAGCACCGCTTCGCTTCTATACAGAAGAAGAACTCGACGCCTTGGAGTTGACCGATCCCGATCGCGCTTTTCGCATTGCGCGAGCCCAAGCCATGGCGGCGCGAAGCGCGCTGCCTGGAACCGTGCAGGCCTCAAACAACCAGGCGCCAGATCAGGCAAAAGTGCTTCAAGCTGTGGAGGATGTGGCCCAGATACTGAGACGCGATGGCGGAGACATCGAATTGGTGGACATCGAAGGATCAACAGTGCGCGTACGCATGAAGGGTGCGTGCGCAGGTTGCCCCCATTCCGTCATTGATCTGAAAAACGTGGTGGAAAAAGTGCTGCTCGCCGTAGCGGGAGTAACCAAAGTGGAAAATACCTTCTAGCGTCGAACCGATAGAAAGTTCGTATGCGCTCAATTAACCCCACCTTCGGCAGCCGCCAACCCAAGTGCCACGCATTTCTCCTACTGCGCCAACGCGTCATCAATCTGGATGGCACGCTGCCTCGCCGGTCGGGCATTGAGTGCGGCACAATAGCGCTCGAAGGCCGGACGTTTTTCGATGGTGCCAAACTGCATGCCGAACGCCAGATGTGAGCCCACGTACACATCGGCTGCGGTGAACTGCGCGCCCAGCAAATACGGCCGCGCCGCCTGCGTCACCGCCTCGAGCGCATCCCGCACGTCTTCGTAGCGGCCATACCCGATCATGCGCTCGCGCTCGGGTGGAACAACGAAACCGAGCGCCTTATTGCTCACCGCGGCTTCGAGAGGGCCCGCGACAAAGAAGAGCCAGCGATAGTACGGGCCACGTTCACGACTGTGGGGCGGCGGCGCCAGTCCGGCCGCCGGAAAAGCATCAGCCAAATAGGCGCAGATTGCGGCCACCTCGGTGACGACAGTGTCGTCATGGCGGATAGCGGGCACCTTGCCCATCGGGTTGATGGCGCGGTAGTCCGCAGCCTTCATCGTCGTAGCATAATTGAGCACCACCGTTTCATAAGGGACGCCGACTTCTTCGAGCATCCAGCGTACGATTCGGCCGCGCGATTGGGGGTGGGTATAGAAGGTCAAAGTATCGGGGTTCACAGTGATACCTCCTTAATATAGCTAGGTGGACTTATAACCGAATCTGGTGTCTGAGCGGTTGAAGCGAAGCGGCGTATCTGGTTGATTTGTTATTGCGAGACAAACAAACGACTTGAGGAGATACGCCACTTATGGGCAAGAATAACGTTATAAGGCTTTCAGGTCGAGATACGCTTTCGAAAAATCAGTTCCTGGCATGACACAACGTGCAAAGAAAAAAGTCAACGCGAAATCTGCCGGTAGCAGACAGGAAAGAAATGCATCAAAACTGGGCGGGTATAAGACGATGCGGCGATTACCCGCTGATCGAGAAACTAACCCAGACTCAGCAAACTGACGAGTGCATTGAAAGACGAGTAATCCGGATAGCGGAACATCAATCCGATTCCCTCGTCGTCAATACGCATGACCTCCGCTGGCAGGCGGTGATAGCGCATCTCTTCGCCGATCTGCAGGCTCAGCGCAAGATCGACGGCGGCGTTTTGTGGAAGTGCCTGCCCGCCAGTGTCAACGTAAACACCTTCGAGGCTGATATCACGGGTACGACAATCCAGGAGCATTAGCGAGTTGTAATACAGTGCCACTTCCAGCGCTACCGGTAGTCGCGGATTTTCACGGCGTTCAGCGTTCATACATGCCCCCCTTGAAAGTCATGATGCCCGACCAGCCGCACCTCGCAGTGGGTGACGACAACCAAATACTACGCTAACGCCGGCAAATAAAAAACCAATCTCCCAATCACGAAATACTAATACAGGTAAACCTGCCGACCGGGGCTAGGAATGGCTAAAAAGGTAGACTTGGCTTCCCGCGCCCCATAGGGAAGAATGGCTGCAATCGTCGCGCGTGCAGCGTGATTTCCGCCGCTGCGCATGCTTTTGGACTCATTCTTTACGTCCGGGCACATTTTCGTGGGCGACTATGGCTACCGGGATTTGCGGTAACGTCTCGAAGGCAGCCGGAGTCGAGCAACGGGGAGTTCAGCCAAACCCCGTCTCAGCGAAGTCTATCGTTATGCTCCCGGCGTAGCGTGGCGAGAGTACCCGCGGCCTTGGGGTGGCCCAGACGCTGCGCTCCCATCAGGCAGTTCATGGCCTCTTCGATGCGCTCCGAATTTGCCAGTGCTACTCCCTTGTTGAACCATGCCTGAGTGTAGGTGCTGTTGATCCTGAGCGCGCGCTCATAACATTGCAGCTCCTGGTCGACATCACCCATTTCGCCAAGCACGATGCCGCGATTAGTCCATGCGCGTTCGCTGCCAGGATTGAATTCCAGAATACGGTCGTAGCACGCAAGTTCCTGTTTGTCACGACCTAGGGACCCATAGGCAATACCCTTGTTGTACCAGGCATCCTCGTCCCAGGGATCGACCTCGAGCACGCGGTCGTAACACACGATCTCGCGTTCGCTCAAACCGGCCAGCCGCAGAGCGATTGCCTTGTTGCGCCACGCCGGTAAGTATCGTGGATTGAGCTCCAGCACATGCTCGTAGCAAGCCATCTCGGCCTTGCGCTCTCCGATTGCCGCAAGCACCATGCCCTTTTCCATCCACGCCGACCAGTGCCGTGGATCGAGGTCCAGAACACGCTCCTGACAGACACGCGCCTCACTGAACCGCTCCAGCATTCGCAGCGTTGCGCCGCGCAGGTACCATGAATGAGCGCACGCCGGATCAAGCTCTATGGCGACGTCATGACATACGAGAGCTTCCTCGCTGTCTCCGAGCTGACAAAGCGTTTCTCCTTTGGACGCCCATATCGTCGACTGATCCGGGCTCAGTTCCAGGGCGCGATCATGGAATGCCAGCGCCTCGCGGCCATGGCCATATCGCGTCAACGCTGCCGCCTGATTGTGGCAAAATTCCGCCTCAAGATCGTCACCAGTCGCGGCAACCGGGAAAGCCTCACCTGCCAGCGTCGCATACAACTCCGTCAGCCGGCGGCGCAATGCAGCGAAATCGGTGAAACGGTACGGCGCCTCCTTGGCAAGACAGGTTCGAATCACATCGCCAAAAAATGCGTATCGCTCCGGCAGTGGTGGCGGTGTCGCACCACGATGCAATTGCTCGTACTCCTTCCATGAGTTGGCAATGAACGGGGGATGTCCAACCAGCATTTGGAACAACAGCACGCCAAACGCATAAATGTCCGCCCGCGGATCAATGTGTTTGCTGTGACCGAACTGTTCGGGCGCAAGAAACGCCCCGCTGGCGGCGGTGCTCGCGGCTTCTCCCGCGGTGCGTGCCCGGGCAAGGGCAATCAGATCGGCGCGCGTGCGTGAACGATTTGTGCTGCGCGGGTCATCGGCGCTCGCTGCAAGCGACTCGTCCAGCGCCTTGCAAGGCCCAAAGTCAGTGATCTTCAGAACGTTATTCGGAGTAATTAGGCAGTTTTCCGGTTTGATGTTGCGATGCGCACCTGGAGCCTGGGATTGAACGTAATCCATACCGTCACAAATCTGAATGGCAAAGCGCAGCACCATCACCGGGTCATCCATCAAATTTGAAGACCCGATCCAGGTAGAGAGGTTGGTACCGCATGTGTAGTCAAGAAAAATGAGCGGCGAACCATCAACGCTATGAATAAACCGGGCGCGAACCAGGTTTTGATGTGGCTCGAGCTTGGTCCACGGCAGCACTTCCTTTTTCAGGCGATGGGCGAGAATATGGTCCGATTCCAACAGGGCGTCTGACAAGGACTTCACGGCGAAGATTTCGCCCAGCTCCCCGTCGTACACGACGTAAACTGCTCCATAGGGACCATGGAGAATGTCATGGACTAGCCAGCGGCCGGCAATGCGCTCGCCGGTTTGCCATCTTGGCGCTATCAAAGTACTTACCTCACGTCCGGGCAAGGTCAAGTTGATGTTCGTATAAATAAATAATTACACCACCGAGGGGAAAATGCCTATCGAACACCGATGAACCAGAAATCTGGTCCGACAGTTGGTCGTGCCGCAGGTCTTTTGCGTTTCAGTCGAGGTAGCGGGCCTGCCAGTCGAGATACAGGCCATGAACGTAATCGCAGTAGGTGCGCTTGTCATGGAATTGCGCCGGATCGATCGCGTCGTACACATAGTAGTTTGCGTGGTTATTCGGCGCCGTCATAAAGTGCCAGATTTTCTGTGGCAAGGTTTGTCCGACTTTCCATTCGAAGCTTTCCTGCGCCTCGTAGTGAAGGAAAAGCGGCACAATTGGAATTCCGGTTCGCAGAGAAATGTCGAAGGCGCCATAGCGGAAAGAAGAAAATATTCGCCGGCCCTTGCAACCGCCTTCCGGATAGATGGCCACGTTACGACCCTTGTCTAATGCGGCAATAATCTCATCTGCCGCAGCGCGCCTCGACTCACGCGATTCACGCTGCACAAACAGCGTGCCGGCTGCACGGTTCAGGCGACCTGCGATCCACCAGTCCCGCACTTCAGCCTTGGCCAGAGAATAAACATCAAACAGCGCAGGAACTCCAACGTCTTCAAATGCCGAAGGGTGATTGCTGATCAGAATGTAGTGCTCGGGGAGAGGTTCACGGTTCTTTTGATGCAGGCGCAGGTCTACGCCAAGAGCGCGCACAAAGAATTTGCACCACAGGCGAAAAAGCCTGAAGTACAGCGGTTGGATCCACCCTGCTGAAATGAACGACAACACATAGAGCATGGCGGACAGTAACGCCAGCTCTACCCAGCACAGGGTTAGCCAAAGAACTCGCCCCAAATAGTAGACCACACCCCCCTCCATGACGATGTCCCACATACCAGGCGAGGCCGCA
>JAKBDW010000584.1:0-4881 GCA_021834245.1 Pseudomonadota bacterium | reverse complement strand
TGACCATGCAGGCGCTCAGCTCCTTGCGGCAGAGCTTTCCCGGCTCCATCGAGCTGATCCTGATCGACTCGGGTTCAAGCGATGAAAGCCGGTCCATCACCCGGTATGTGCGCGGGGCGAAGGTGCTGCGGTTCGAATCAAATATTGGATACGTTCGCGCCTGCAATGCCGGGATCGTGGTGGCCGCCGCTAAGATAGTCCTGCTCCTTAATAATGACCTGGAGCTTGGGCCGGATGCGGTTTGGCTCGCCATCAAGAGGCTTTCATCCAATCCCCGCATCGGGGCCGTGGGTGGAAAAATCATCCGGACCCACGGACGACTGCAAGAGGCCGGCAGCATCATTTGGCGCGATGGCACCACGCTCGGCTACATGCGCGATGCTTCCCCCCTCGCCCCGGAAGCCAATTTCGTTCGAGACGTCGATTTCTGTTCCGCCGCGTTCTTGCTGGTGCGAGGGGACCTGCTGAAGCAGCTTGGGGGATTCCGCGACGATTTCGCGCCCGCCTATTATGAAGACGCCGATCTCTGCGTTCGCATAACGCAAGCCGGATTCCGTGTCGTTTACGATCCATTGGTCGTGGTCCACCATTACGAATACGGCAGCAGCGCGTCGGTTCGCGCTGTAGAGGCTCAATCGGATCGATCCAGGCGCGTGTTTGTCCGCGAGAATATGAATTTTTTGCGGTCTCGCTATATCGCCGATCAGAGGGCGACGGTTTTTGCGCGTTCGGTGACTTCGGAACGCAGAATCCTGTTCATCGAGGATCAAGTGCCCCTTCGGACCCTGGGATCTGGATTCGTCCGGTCCAATGATGTGCTGACGGTGATGGCCTCGCTCGGGTTCCTAGTGACAGTTTTCCCGATCTTTGGCGGCCAGTTCGACATTGCCGCGATTTATGCGGACATACCCGACACGGTCGAAGTCATGTACGACCGATCACTTGAAGATCTAGGGTCGTTGCTAGATAGCCGAGACGGATACTACGATACGATTTGGGTGGCCAGAACGCATAATCTTGACCGAGTTCGTCCTGTCCTTGAGCGCTACGCCGCCGGGAAAGGGCGGCCCCCTCGGATCATCCTGGACACCGAGGCTGTCGCATCCTTGCGAGATGAGGCCCGGGCGGCGCTACAGGGGGAGCTGTTCGACCTACGCGCGGCAACAGCAAGAGAGTTTCAGAATGCTAGCTTTTGCCAGGATATCATTGCGGTGACCGAACACGAGGTCCGGCATTTGCGGTCGCTTGGCTACGCCGGTGTATCGTTGCTCGGCCATATTCGCAATTCGTCGATGACGCCGAAGGAGTTCGACCAGCGTCATGGTCTGCTATTCGTCGGGGCGATCCACACCAGCGACAGCCCAAACTATGATAGCCTTTGCTGGTTCGTCGAAGAAGTTTTACCTCTTGTGGAACGGGAGCTCGGATACGAAACGCGCCTCACGATTGCAGGATATACCGCTGAAGGTGTGACTCTCGACCGTTTTAAAGAACATCCTCGCATCACGCTCCGCGGGAACATCGTTGACACCGTGTCGCTTTACAACGCCCATCGCGTGTTTGTTGCGCCTACGCGTTTTGCCGCCGGAGCACCCTATAAAGTGTATGAGGCTGCGAGCTTTGGCCTTCCCGTCGTTGCCACTGAATTATTATGCCAGCAGCTCGGGTGGAACAGCGGCATTGAAATTCTGTCTGCTCCGGTGTCTGAACCGGAGCTGTTCGCGAAGCAGATCCTCGCACTTTACAGTGATTTTGAGTTGTGGAGTCGCGTGCGCACGCAAGCAGCCAAGAGGTTGTTGACCGAAAATGGCGAGGAGCATTACATTCGCGCTTTGCAAACCATTTTATAAGGTGGTCCCATAAATTCCAGCAGGGGCTTCAGATCGGTTTGATCCCGAGACGAGCAGGACCTGAATCAATGGCAAAGGGACGCGGAGTTCGAACGCCCGGGCACCGGCGTAAGCCGGACTTACGAGACAGGTAGCTCCCGCTCCCATCTCAATAGCGAACTAGACCGGGCGGCTACAGACGTCTCAACGCCCGAGCTCAAGCCACCGGGAATGACAACATCGAACCCGAACGCAACCGTATTACTAGAGCCTCACAGCTTGATATTGACGCGCTCGTGGTTTCCCGCTGGGGAGAGAGAGCGGAATTTAGGTCCTGCCTGGACTCAATGAGGCCAGCCAGGATAGCAGGTTTGTATTCTGTAGATTTGCTTGAGCATGTGGGTGCCGCGGTTGGGTCTGACTTAAGCCGACGGGCTGCGACTGAGCGCTTCAATGTTCAGATATCGGCGACGATCCGTTGAATAGACGCACGAAGGAACCGGGACACTTGGCGGCGCTGCCCGAAAACATCCGTTTGCATTGGCCGGCGGGACCGGTTGATTGCTTGGGCAGCTGATGAAATTGAGTGATCTCTGGGTTCGACCATCGGTTCATCAATCACCTCCGTTTCAACGTCAGCTTTAATGCCGCTTTATCGAGCGAGCTCGGGTTGCCAATGACCAGACTGACCGCGCCCGTTGCACTTATGTCAAGCGACAGCTCGATTTGCTCAACATCGTAACCTGCCTGCGCCACGGGTATGCCCGATAAGGCTTGGCCGAAATTGTCTAAAAAATCGGCGAGGTTTGCTCGTAACACTTCAGACGAGATTTTATCGGGACGGCCAACGATGTGCGTGATGCACCAGGCCCCTTCCCCGCTAGCCGCGCGTGAACCGCCATCGGTGGTCGAAACGGGCACCCTGGGCTCATACACCGTGACGGAAATTGCTGCCATGTTCATATCCCTATCTGCGGGTGCGAGATTTCGGCTATTAGGCATGACGCCGTCAAGCCGATCGCGTTCGCGCTTCGCCTGAGTGGCGGGCACGCCCTGAGTGCGTTTTCCCCCAAATACACTATGTCATGACGTTCGTATTGATTGAAGGTGCTGAGCCCATACGTTTTGCCTGTGCCGGCTGGGCACGGTTCATGCGCCTGCATCGCCCTGGCATGTCTGAGAATGACATCCGCTGACAGGTGACCCGCCGTAAGGTCAGTGCGGGAACCCGCAGCGACGCAGGCCGCGATTGCCGCGATGCCTTTCTTGGCCTTGCCAAGACCTGCGCCAAGCACGGTGTGGCATCCTGGCACTATCTCGGAAGCCGGCTCAGCGTGTCCAGCCAGCCAGCCGTGCCACCACTGCCGGATCTGGTCCGCTGCCGCGGCCAGCCGGCCTGACACAGGCCGCTGCCCGGACTTTTGCCAGTATTACGGAAGGAGGCTAGTTTCCGTTCATTGCCGCAGCCATCTTATCGGCGACCGTAGCAGCCGCTGCCTTTACTGGATCGCTAGCAAGGTGGGCGTACCGTTGCGTCGTCTGGGCTTGGGTATGACCTAACAGCTTGCCGATGATCGGCAGCCCCATTCCCGATGAAGCCGCCATACTTGCAAACGCATGGCGAAGATCGTGAAGCCGGACATTGGTCATCCCCGGCGGCAGCTTTATATGGGCTGCATCTGCCGCCGCTTTACATTCACTGAAGCTCAAATCTTCCTTCGATTCACGGTCCAGTCGGGCGACGAGATTAGCAACGGCTTCAATTTTGCTGTGTCGCCATAGCTTTACGGTCGCTGCCTCACGGACGGCTCGCCAGGGTTTCTCCAGATTGACCAGACATGCTTCCGGTTTGCCGCCAACAATCACATAGGGGTTGCCGTCGATCCGAGGTACTTCGGTCAGAACAGCGAGGGCCGGGGGAGGGAGGTGTAAGGTCTTGGAACCTGTCTTGCGGCTGGTCTTGTGGTCCAGAAGCCGTACATCACCATTTTCAAAGTCCACGTCTTCCCAGCGCAACCTGAGCACTTCGTTCAAACGTGCTCCGGTGAAGATGAGCAGCTTGATGGCGGCGATAGCGTAAACTGATCCGTCGTAAGCAGCCAAGGTTTCGCCAAAGGCCGCTAACTCCTCGGCCGACAACATCCGTTCCCGCTTCTGCTCTTCAAATTTTTCGACGTGCCGGCAGGGATTGGTGCCATCAGGCCGAATACCCCAGGCCTCGGCAAGGTTGAACAATTTGGAGAGGACAGCCAAAACGCGGTTAGCTTGGTAGGGGGTCGGCTGGAGCTTATGATGAAGTTTGGCAATATCCTGCCGCATCACATCCTTGACCTTTTTATTGCCCAGCGCTGGTAGGATGATCTTGTCTACTAATCGCTCATATTCATCGGCCGTCCGGCCCTTGCGCTTGATTTTGACGTGCTCGGTAAGAAATTTGGCGCACATCTCCGCCATGGTCTCCGCATTCTTTCCCGCCTGTTTCTCGGCTGCAGGATCTTTTCCCTGCTCGACCAGGGCCAGCACGCGCTTGGCTTCTGTTCTGGCGCTGTCGGGCGTCCACGGCGATCCGTGCAGGCCAATGGTGAAGCGGCGCTTTTGAGCCCGCCGGCCGCCATCGCCCGGCCGGTATTCCACCACATAGACCTTGCGCCCGTTCGGGCGGACGCGAAGACCGAAGCCTTTGATCTCCGTGTCCCAGACCCAAAGGTCAGAAGCGGTTGCCGTGGAGGCATCAACGGTCCGCTTGATAATTTTTGCTTGCATCGCTGTCTCCTGTAATTGGTGGCTACCGGATGGCTCATGGGAGCCACTGGGTAGCCACCGTGATTGAACGGCCTTGCTAGTCAAGGGGGGATTGTAGCACCAAAGGCTAGACTTTCGGTGCAAAATAATAGGAGCCGAAACATGCGGAATATGAGATCTTCAAACTCTTAATCAGCGGGCCCAAGGTTCGAGTCCTTGTGCGCCCACCAATGATTCTCCTGAAATCGTTAGGCCTTAGTCACCTACTCCGGCGCGGAGGGCGCATGCGACGGCCGGGTGGCCCGATGCG
>JAKBDW010000277.1:0-4889 GCA_021834245.1 Pseudomonadota bacterium | reverse complement strand
CTTCACCCAGACCGTTATTGGAATCGTCTCGACGATGGTCGTATCCAATGCGATCTGTGTCCACGCGACTGCAGGTTGCACGAAGGTCAGCGCGGCGCGTGTTTCGTGCGCCAGCGCGTCAATGACCAGATGGTGCTGACGACGTATGGCCGATCGTCGGGCTTCTGCATTGATCCGATCGAGAAGAAGCCGCTCAATCATTTCTACCCGGGATCGAGCGTGCTGTCGTTCGGCACGGCCGGGTGCAACCTTGCCTGCAAGTTCTGTCAAAACTGGGACATCAGTAAATCACGCGATTTCGACCGATTGGCCGACCAGGCATCGGCCGAGGAAATCGCGCTTGCTGCACAGCAAGGCCAATGCAAGAGCGTTGCCTTCACTTACAACGATCCGGTGATTTTTGCCGAATACGCCATGGATGTTGCTGATGCCTGCCACGCGCTTGGCATCAAGACGGTAGCGGTAACCGCCGGTTACGTTCACCCTGAGGCACGGCGCGATTTCTTTGCAAAGATTGACGCCGCCAACGTCGACCTCAAAGCATTCACCGACGACTTCTATTTCAAGCTCACCGGCGCCCACCTGCAGCCGGTCCTGGACACGCTGCGTTACCTGCGTCATGAAACCGACGTGTGGTTCGAGATCACCACACTGCTCATTCCCGGCAAGAACGATTCGGACGAGGAGATCGCGGCGCTCAGCAAATGGGTCGCCACCGAGCTCGGACCGGCGGTACCGTTGCACTTCAGCGCTTTTCATCCGGATTACAGGATGCTCGATGTTCCGGCGACGCCACCGCGCACTCTGCGCCGCGCGCGCGATATCGCCCTGCGTGCCGGCCTGCAGTATGTCTACACAGGAAACGTGCATGACCTGGCGGGCGGCACAACCTTCTGCCCGCGCTGCCATACTCCGTTGATCGAGCGCGACTGGTATGACATCGTTAACTATCAGCTTACGAGCAGCGGAAGCTGCCCGGTGTGCGACACGGTGGTTGGCGGGCGCTTCGAACAATTCACCACCCATTTTGGCAATCGCCGCATTCCTGTCGCCATCCACCGTCACGGTCGCTGAGACCCGGAGACGCCTATGCGTCCGCAGGTACGTGTTAGCGAAATTCCTGTCCAGATAACGGCAGATGCCGTCTATCTCGAAGGCGAGCTGGCGATTCCTGAAAATGCGCAAGGCATTGTGCTGTTCGCCCACGGCAGTGGCAGCAGCCGCCTCAGCCCGCGCAACAACTACGTTGCCGGAATTCTGCGCGAGGCGGGTCTCGCCACCCTGCTCTTCGATTTACTTACCGCGCGGGAGGATCGCAATTACGCGACGCGCTTCGATATCCCGCTGCTTACCCAACGCTTGCTTGAGGCAACGCGCTGGCTGCAAGACCGGGAGGAGATAGCGGCGCTGCCCGTTGGTTACTTCGGTGCCAGCACCGGTGCCGCGGCAGCCCTCAGGGCCGCTGCCGATCTTGGCCGCGGTATTGCAGCCGTGGTATCGCGCGGCGGACGTCCCGATCTGGCCGGAGCAGAAGCGCTGGACCGCGTCACGGCTCCGACTTTGCTCATTGTGGGTGGACTGGATGACGTGGTTATCGATCTCAATCGCGGCGCCTATGCCGCGATGCGCTGCGAGCGCTCGCTCGAAATTGTCCCTGGGGCAACGCACCTGTTCGAGGAACCCGGAACACTCGAGCAGGCAGCGCATCTTGCGGCGCACTGGTTCGGAAAATTCCTCGTTCTGAAACCAGTAGACGACTGATCAACTCTCGGTTCAAGTGGAGCCCTGCCTTCAGGCGGCGTCGTGACCGTTGTCCGGCGACACGGGGAACCGCTCGCGCAACCAACCACCGAGCAGCCGGCACGCGTCGGTATTGGTGAAAATCCCGGCGAGCCTGTCTTCCTTGACCACCAGCGCCGAACCAATGTGATGCCGGGCCATATGCAGGAGCACGCTGTCGAGGCGCTCGCTGACGTCGACCACATAGGCTTCTGGCAGGTATACGTCCCGCACTCGCAGGGTGCCGCCCGCCGTCGCCACAGCCCCCTTTTCAGTGGCAACGCGCACATCGCGTTCGCTGATCACGCCGACTAGATCGCCATGGTCCTTCACCGGCAGATGGCGGATATCTTGCCCGGCCATCATTTCATGCGCCTTCACGATGGGCTCATCGATCCCGATCGAGTAGGGAAAAGGAGTCATTACTGCCATGATTTGCGGCACGTGCTTGAGATTCGATAAGGACATAGATCACCCTGCGTCGGATCAAAGGAGTTTGCCAATACCCGTGGTCGGCAGGCTGCCAGCGGGTCAATGGGATGAAGAATGCGGTGGCTTGCGCAGCGCGGCAATGACCTCCGAATCCTGCACCTGGGGAAAATCCTGGTAAAACTGGCCGACTGCGGAAAAATACGCGGGGGCATCCAGGCACACAACTTCGTCGGCCAGCGGCTCGACCTTTTGCAGGGTATCGGGCGGCGACACCGGTACAGCCGCGATCAGCCGCGCCGGCCGCTTGGCACGCAACGCGTGCAGCGCCGAAATCATGGTGGCCCCGGTCGCAAGGCCGTCATCTATCACGATTACAATTCTGTCCGCAGGATTTATCGGCGAGCGCACCGGCGTGTACTCCGCCCGCCGCGCGCGCATAACTTGCAGTTGCGCCGCTTTTTGAGATTCGATGTACTCCTTGGTCGCCCCAACGTGCTCCGCATATTCCGCGACGTAGGTCCAGCCGCTTTCATCGACGGATCCTACGGCGAATTCCGGGTTGTGGGGTGCCCCAATCTTGCGCACCAGAACTACGTCCAGTTCCCCGTCCAGGGCATCCGCGATGATCCGCGCCATCGGTACTGCGCCGCGCGGAATAGCAAGCACCAGCGGATTCAGTCCCTTATAGCGAATCAAGTGCTGCGCCAGCTGGTTCGCCGCATCGTCTCGGTTGCGAAATATCATGCCGACACCCCGCATGGGCCAGAAATTCTCAAGGGTCCATCACCCAGTGTAGGCCGAACCTGCCGCGGGCGGCAAACAGCAAAGACTTCTGCGGCAACATACGAGCAATTTGCTCAACTTTTCGCTAAACTTGCGCGCCACAAAACAGCATTTTTCCACAGGCACAAGCGATGGCAGCACGAATCACTGACAGCCGCGTCGAGCGTATTGCGCGACTCGATGCGCTGCTCGACCAAAGAATCCTGATCCTGGACGGCGCCATGGGCACCATGATCCAGAGTTATCGGCTGGGCGAGAAGGATTATCGTGGCAAGCGGTTTGCGGCCCACCCCGTCGACCTCAAAGGCAACAACGATCTGCTGACTCTCACACAGCCACGCATCATCCGTGACATTCACGCCGCCTATCTCGAGGCGGGAGCGGACATCGTCGAGACCAATACCTTCAACTCGACTGCGATTTCGATGGCCGATTATGAAATGCAGGATCTCGTCTACGAGCTTAACCGCGAGGGCGCAAGCCTGGCACGCGCTGCCGCGGATGATCACGAAGCGCGCGACAGGAATCGGCCACGTTTTGTGGCCGGCGTGCTCGGCCCCACCAACCGCACGGCCTCAATCTCCCCAGACGTCAACAATCCGGGATTTCGCAACATCACCTTTGACGAACTGAAAGCCGCCTACAGCGAAGCGGTTCGCGGCCTGCTGGACGGGGGTGCGGATCTGATCATGGTGGAAACCGTGTTCGACACGCTCAACTGCAAGGCAGCACTTTTCGCGATTGACGAGTATTTCGAAACAGCAGGATTGCGCGTACCGATTATGATATCCGGTACCATAACCGATAGCAGCGGGCGCACCCTTACTGGACAGACTACCGAGGCATTCTGGAACTCGGTGGCGCATGCGCGTCCGCTAAGCGTCGGCCTCAATTGCGCCCTGGGTGCGGAACAGCTGCGCCAGTATGTTGAAGAAATGGCGCGTGTGGCGACAACTCGCGTCAGCACACATCCCAATGCCGGAATGCCCAATGAATTCGGGGAATACGACGACACGCCCGAGTACATGGCTGGACTGGTGCGTGAATTTGCCGCCAGCGGATTCCTTAATATAGTGGGCGGCTGCTGTGGGACCACGCCAGCCCATATCCGCGCCATTGCCGAGGCAGTGCGCGACATCACGCCGCGCGCCTTGCCTGATATCGAGCCTCAGTGCCGCCTCGCCGGTCTCGAGCCGCTCAACATCGGACCAAAGTCGCTTTTCGTGAATATCGGCGAGCGCACCAATGTAACCGGCTCTGCCGCCTTTAAGAAGCTGATCCTCAACGACGAGTACGACAAGGCGCTCGACGTCGCCCGTCAGCAGGTCGAAAACGGTGCGCAGATCATCGACATCAACATGGACGAGGCCATGCTGGACGGCGAGCAGGCCATGGCCACCTTTCTCAATCTGATCGCAGCGGAACCTGACATCAGCCGCGTCCCGATCATGATCGACTCCTCAAAGCCTAGCGTCATCGAGGCGGGATTAAAGCGCATCCAGGGCAAGCCGGTCGTCAATTCGATCAGCCTCAAGGAAGGCGAAGACAAGTTTGTTGCTGAGGCGCGCAAGGTGCTGCGTTATGGCGCGGCAGTTGTAGTCATGGCCTTCGATGAGAAGGGGCAGGCCGACACCAGGGAGCGCAAAGTGGAGATATGCAGACGCTCCTACCGCATCCTTACGCAAAAGGTTGGTTTCCTGCCGCAGGACATCATCTTCGATCCCAACATCTTTGCTGTCGCCACCGGCATTGAGGAGCATGCCAACTACGCGGTCGACTTCATCGAGGCGACACGCGAAATCCGTCGCACCCTGCCCCACGCACTGGTGAGCGGCGGCGTAAGCAACGTGTCATTTTCGTTTCGCGGCAACAATACTGTACGCGAGGCAATACAT